>JASFJQ010000159.1:0-5619 GCA_050121305.1 Chromatiaceae bacterium | reverse complement strand
CGGCCTCGGGCTCGGCGAACCCTGTGAGGTAATAGAAGTCGCTGTCCGGGCGGAACGGGAAAAGGACATCCCGATTGCGTACCGCCTCGCTGCCGGTCGGCAGGATGGCGATGCTGCCCGCACCCATCATGCCCATCAGCTGACGTCGGCGGCGTTTGAATTCCGCTGCCTGCATGTTCAGGAGCCCTCGATGTTTCCGCGGCCGGGCAAGGGCGGCCTAGGGTGTCTGCATCTCATCTTGTCGTCGCGTGTCGTCCGAGTCTTCACGAATCAGTACTGCGCCGACCCGCAGATACTCTTCGATCTCGATCAGGGCCGATTGGTTCTCTTTGCTGTCGTCGACGGTGGCGGTGTCGAGCCGGGTGATCTCGGCGATATCGGCGAGGAGTTCACGCGCCTGGGGCGACAATCTCTGCGCCGCGGCCTCGCCTCCCAGCCCGAATCCATACAGAAAGCCCTGGCACCAGTCTCGCACGGAGGCCAGACGCGCTGCATCCACGACGATGTCCTCGGGCAGCAGCAACGTCAGCGGCGCGCCGGTCGCTACAGGCCTTGCATAAACGCTGGCGAAGATTTGTTCGAGCATTGTCCGGCACTCGCCTGCCAATACATCGTGCGTATCAAAGTCTGAATACAGTTCCTGCTGCCAGATACGATGCGCCTCGGGCACCCGCGCGGCGCACAGACCCAGTGCGAACCCCTGCACCTCCGACGGCCCCTGCGATAGGCCACAGCGCTTCATCGCGGCTGCGACACTCGCATAATCGGGCAGCGCATTCTCAGGAGACGAAAGCATCACACCAGTCACAGCTTGCGAATTCGCGTCCAATCGTATCACGCAGCACCATTGACCAAGCTCGGCGCCGGAAACTATAGTCAATTAGCGTGAAATGCGGGCAGCTCTGCGGCAAGATGACGCAAGACCGTCGACCGTCCGGGGGGGCCGGTCCGTAGATGCTACGCAGCAGGATCGGATACCACCGGCGAACGAGAATCGCCGGCGGGTGACTATGCAGGCCAGATCATGAGCAATAGTGAAAGACAAGGTATCCAAGAGCAGGACTTGCGCGCACTCGAGGTCCGCGTCGAGGAACTGATTCGTGCCTGCATTCATTTAAAGGACGAGAACAAGACGCTGCGCGCCCGCGAGCAGGCCTTGTCTCTGGAGCGTGACAAGCTGCGCACCAAAAACGATCAGGCGAAGATCCGGGTTGAAGACATGATCAACCGCCTCAAACGCCTAGAGGATGAGGCGTGAGCAAACCCAATGAGCCCGTCGCCGTCAACATCCTGGGCAAGGAGTATCGAATCGCCTGCGATGCCGGCGCCGAAGACGAACTGATCGGTGCCGCACGATTCCTGGACAATCGGATGCGCGAGGTACGCGGCAGCGGCAAGGTGATTGGCACCGACCGTATCGCCGTGATGGTCGCACTCAATCTCGCGCACGAGCTGTTGCAAGAGAAATCGGAACAGGATTCAGCAGTCAGCTCGGCCAGCAAGCGCATCCGCTCCCTGCGCGAACGCATTGAGATCGCGCTGAATGACAGCACCCAGCTGGAACTCTGAAACACCCCAATCTATCCCACGCCGACCACAGCGCATCTGAGCAGTAATGCCGCGCGAGGCCTGTTGAAAAGCTTCTCTGCGAAAAGGCCACAGATTTCGACTTGTTCAGCGGGCCCTTTGCGGCTAGCCTGTAGTTAGACATTCCCTGCGGTGTTCGACAGCTGGCCCGATGTTCCCTTGAGCCTATGCTTGTGCACCTCGGGGCCGAGCCACGGATGCCAGTGTGCATGTCCGCCACGTAGCGGAAAGCCTTCGGCGCCGTTTTGGTCCCACTTGAACCTCACGGTTCAAGGATAACGGCGAGTACCGACACAGGCGGGGAATGTCGCTTCTCTCATCGACTCATGCGCGATCAACAAGGACTCCGTGAGCAACTGCGACATGCCCGTCGCAGTCTCTCAGTGAACGAGCGGACTACCGCTGAACGCGCGGCGGTGAAGCGCATCCTGCGGCATCCGATTTTCCGACGCGCCAGACGGATCGCCGGCTACGTGGGTAGCAAGGGTGAATTGAATCCCATGGCGCTGCTCGAGCATGCCGTGACCCTGGGCAAGACCTGTTATCTACCGGTCCTACACCCCTTCCGCCGCGGGGAGCTTCGCTTCTACCGGTGGCGGCCTGGTGATCGGCTGCGACGCAATCGCTTCGATATCCCCGAACCCCTCCCGCACAGGCGGTCTCTGATTGCCGCGCGCAGACTGGATCTTGTCATCGTTCCGTTGCTCGGCTTCGATGACGGCTGTCATCGCCTGGGCATGGGGGGCGGCTTCTACGACCGCAGCTTCGCGTTTGTGCAGCGGCGACAGCGAGCAAGGCGCCCATTCCTGCTCGGTCTCGCCCATGAAGTGCAACGCGTTGACAGACTGCCAACCCAACCCTGGGACATTCCCCTCGATGCCGTTGTCACCGATCGGCGCCTGTATTGCCGACAATCTTGTCGCTGAGTTCTTAATGAACCGGTGTGAGTAGAGATAGCTTGGCAAGTTCGCGAGCTTAAAACGCAGGCAAGCAATTTTTTTTTAGCATGCCGACGCGATTTAAGAATGCGCAATTGTTGTTATGTGCATTCGCTGCAATTTGTGATTCACACGCTATACATCGGGTGAACGCATATTCTTGCACTACAAATTTTTTCTAAATTTCGCTAAAGCCTTGAATGTGAACGTCGATACAGCCGTTGACAAACTAGTATTTTTGTATTCCTTGTTTATACTCATGCCATGGTCTATGGCACCTGTTAAACCGGAGGGGGTTTATGGCAGTAAGGAAGAAGGCAGCACCGAAACGAAAGGTGGCTGCAAAGAAAAAGGCAGCACCGAAACGAAAGGTCGCTGCAAAGAAGAAGGCAGCACCGAAGAGAAAGGTCGCTGCAAAGAAGAAGGCAGCACCGAAGAGAAAGGTTGCTGCCAAGAAAAAGGCGGCACCGAAGAGAAAGGTCGCTGCTAAGAAGAAGGCGGCACCGAAGAGAAAGGTTGCTGCCAAGAAGAAGGCAGCACCGAAGAGAAAGGTTGCTGCCAAGAAGAAGGCGGCACCGAAGAGAAAAGTCGCTGCCAAGAAAAAGGCAGCACCGAAGAGAAAGGTTGCAGCGAGGCCGCGCAAGGTCACGCCGCGCAGAAAGCGCTGATCCGGTAACAGCTGAGATCACTAGCCCGGCCATGTGGCCGGGCTTTTTGCGTGCTTTGGCGCATAGGCCAATGAGTTTTTGCGCTAGCCGCCTTTGGCGAAAAGGCGGCAGGCCAGGTTTTCGGTCTCTTCGCTATAGCGATAGCCGCTGCTGTGCATATAGCTGCGAAACTCGCGCACGGCCTTTTGATCCAGCTGCATGCCGACCAGTACACGTCCGTAGGCGGCGCCATGGTTGCGGTAATGGAACAGGCTGATATTCCAGCCGCCTGAAAGACCCTTCAGAAAGTCCAGCAAGGCCCCGGGGCGCTCCGGAAACTCAAAACGAAACAGCTTTTCATCGTGCGCCTGTGGCGCATGTCCGCCGACCATATAGCGGATATGCAGCTTGGCCGTTTCGTTATCGGTCAGATCCACCACCTTGAAACCCTTGCCGACCAGGTGTTCCTCGATCGCCGCCCGCTCGGCGTTTCCATTACGCAGTTCGACGCCGCAGAACACCTGGGCATCTCGCTGATCGGAGAAGCGATAGTTGAACTCGGTGATGCTGCGCCGTCCCAGCGCACGACAGAACGCCAGGAAGCTTCCCGGCTTTTCCGGGATCTGCACCGCAAACAGCGCCTCGCGTTGTTCACCGACCTCGGCGCGCTCGGCGATATGGCGCAGGCGATCGAAGTTGACGTTGGCACCACTCAATATGCCGACCAGGGTCTGGCCTTTCGCTCCCTCGCGCGCGACATATTTCTTGATGCCCGCAATCGCCAGTGCACCGGCCGGCTCGGCGACACTGCGGGTATCGTCGAAGACGTCCTTGATGGCCGCGCAGATCTCGTCAGTGTTCACCAGGATCACCTCGTCGACGGTCTTGCGCGCGACCTTGAAGGTCTCCTTGCCGATCTGTTTGACCGCCACACCGTCGGCAAACAGCCCGACCTCTGGGAGTATGACGCGTCTTCCTGCCGCCAGCGCACGCTCGAGTGTCGGTGAATCATCGGGTTCGACACCGATGACTCTGATCTCCGGGCGGATGTGCTTGATGTAAGCGGCGACCCCGGCGATCAGGCCACCACCCCCGACCGGGATGAAGACCGCATCGATCGGGTCCGCGTGCTGACGCAGGATCTCCATACCGATAGTGCCTTGTCCCGCGATCACATCGGGGTCGTCGAAGGGGTGGATAAAGGTCAGCCCCTTCCCGTTCGCCAACTGCGTCGCATATGCGCAGGCCTCGTCATAGGAATCTCCGTGCAGCACCGCCTTGCCACCGAGCCGCCGCACGGTCTCCACCTTGATCCCCGGCGTGGTCACCGGCATGACGATCGTGGTCGCCACACCGAGTCGCTGACCGGCCAAAGCCACCCCCTGTGCATGGTTGCCTGCGGACGCGGCCACGACACCCGCGGACCGCTGTGCCTCCGGGAGATGAAATAACTTGTTATAGGCACCGCGCAGCTTGAACGAAAAGATCTGTTGTTCATCCTCTCGCTTGAGCAATACCAGGTTACCGGTGCGCGCCGACAGACGCACCGCGCGCTGCAGCGGCGATTCGACCGCGACGTCGTAGACGCGCGCGCGCAGGATCTGTTCTAGGTAAGTCGTGCTCATGCTTTGCTTGTCGTGAGTGACTCTGCGTGGCGCGTCGTTCAAGGTAGCATCGTTGAGGCCAGCGGCCCCTGATTAAATGGCGCGTACTTGACCACGTGCGCGTCGGATCCTCAAGTGTACGGCAGCCAGCAGATTTGTGCTGGCATCACAACGGGCGCGTGTCCCGGTCGGTGCAAAGTATCGAGCGCGGGGCCATCATCTCCGCCGCCGCTCATGAAACAGTGGTGGCGGATGTTCGTTGGATGCTAACGTCTGCCACCGGAAGGCGCCGGTCGGACTGGGTCGGCACCAGGGAGCGCAGACATGAACGCAGATGAATTGAAACGACAGGCGGCCGAGGCGGCCATCGAACTGCTGCCCGACGGCGGCATCATCGGTGTGGGCACCGGCTCGACCGTGAACCACTTCATCGACGCCTTCGCGAAGGTCAAGGGGCGTTTCGACGGCGCGGTCTCCAGCTCAGAGGTATCGACCGAACGCATGCAGGCACTCGGTATCCAGGTACTGGACCTGAATGCCACCGGCGGGCTCGAGGTCTATGTCGACGGTGCCGACGAGGCGAACCGGCAGCTTCACTTGATCAAGGGCGGCGGCGGCGCTCTGACGCGCGAGAAGATCGTCGCGGCGGCGAGCAAACAGTTCATCTGCATCGCCGACGAGAGCAAATTGGTGGATATGCTCGGCAGGTTTCCGCTGCCGGTCGAGGTCATCCCGATGGCGCGCAGCTATGTCGCGCGCGAACTGGTCGCGCTCGGCGGCAACCCGGTCTGGCGTGAAGGATTCGTCACCGACAACGGCAACCTTATCCTGGATGTCCATGGC
>JASFJQ010000158.1:0-5662 GCA_050121305.1 Chromatiaceae bacterium | reverse complement strand
TATGTGACGTACTGCGATGGGATCGGTTGCAACGCGTCGACGAAGGGTGCGCTGAACATGGCTAAGCTCGGATTCACAGTCAGAGAGCTGATAGGTGGCATCGAATGGTGGAAGCGGGACGGTTATGCCACCGAGGGTACTGAGGGCAAGGAAGGTCAAGTTGTGTCATGTGGTTGTTAACGCACCACTAGTCGGTCAAGCCGTTCGCCTGCGGCTCGCCCGGAAGCTCAGCACTCCGCATAGCAGACATTCGTAGCTCACGTAGCTACGGCAGTTCCTGGCCGACTCCGGCGGATCCCAGTTCCTCCCGAAAGCCGCCGATGGAAAAAATGGCGGCGCGCCGAGGTTCAGGTGTATGGGAAATCTCGCCGAGCGGCAGCTTTCTGATCTCCTGACCGGCGGAACTCGACCCACTGCTGCCGGTGGAGCATCATCCGGCGAGCGACAAGGTCATCCGCAGAAGCGGACGCTTCTTGCCAGCAAAGAAAGCTCCTCGCCGACGTTGGCGCTCTCGGACAAGGGGGATCACCCACGGGCCCGCGGAACCCACGGGGAGACCTCCTGGAAACGGACCACGTGGAGATAGCGGACAATGTCTACCAGAAAGATCGCGCATGACGGCGAGACCAGGAACTCCTCGAGGTAAGGGTGGCGCTTGAGGAGTTCGGCCTCCCAGTGATCACGATTGGGGCCCGGCGCGAGTTCGGCAGCGTGACCCGTCGCCGTGACCGCCGACACGCGGTGGATGTCGTCGCCGTGCTTGCTGCGATCATCGATCACAAGGGCTACACGGTCGCATTGCTCGAGCAGGCCGTACTTGCGGGTAGCGCGCGAGGTGCAGAACGCGGCCTGGGCTAGGTCAGCACTGACGGCCAGGGCGATCACTGATCCGTACGGTTGCGTGTCACCCTGGGTGGCCAGCACCGCGTAGGGTTCACCCTCGACCAGGTCGCGGATGCGCTCGGGCAGCGAGGCCTCGCCGGGGGACTCCGATCGGTCGTTGGTTGGCCCGAGAGCCGGCTCGTCGACAGTGTTCATGACGACCTCGTGGGCATTGAAGCAGCGTTGCGTTGGAGAAGTCAGGCTAGCATGGCCCCAAGGGGGCGGCCACGGTGTTGCGTCAAGAGGATATCCGACCTCGTCAGTCTTGCGCGACCGGCGCGCGCCTCCCGTCGACACTGGCCATGCCCGCGCAGCGGCAAGCGATCAGAAGGAACACGAACGCATACACCAGCGCCAGCTCGCACTCGTTGGCGGTTGGGAAAAAGGCGACGTCGAAGGTGAATTTCCAGTGGTACGGGATGGAGATCATGCCGATGGAAGCGGCAAACAGATCGTTGATGCCGGTGATTCGTCAACATGTTCACCCGCGCAAGGCTATCCCGGCGAGGTGCTGATGAAGGAGGGTTCGGGGTCAGAGCAAAAACTCCGTCGGGAAATCACGATTGCTGGCCATGAGCTCAATCTCGGGCAGATTGCCGTGACGAATGCTGACGATCTTCCGGTCAGGAGAGTGGCCGGCATTGGCCGGGAAGAGCCAAAGAAGTCGCTGCTACCTGAAAGCCTGAGCAGTTCTCTCGGGTATGGGTCCGCAGACGACACACAACGGACTTTTCGCGGGCCGTCGATCCGGCGTCAGATCGCTTTACACTGATCGACGTTAAGAACGACCGGGTTCAACACGGAGCTGTCCTTAAGCCAAAAGCTATCTTCCTGAGCTGAAATCCGTGTTGATGGACGAAACGACCCTCCGCAGCCATCAGGATCTGTGGGTGGGGGAGAAAGACCAGCATGCTGCGGAAACATTGCCCTTGCTGACGGATCCTGAGCAGGCGGTGAATCAGGTGAGCAAACGTAATATCTGGGGACAGAATGTCCGCTTGGAGCAGGAACGTATTGCCTGGTGTTTCGCTTGGAAGACGCTCAAGCAGGCGCTATTGCCGGGGCGACCGGCGGCTAGAGTATGACCTTGTTATCTACGACCCAATTAGCGACTGGATTGACCCAAATGCATTTCGCAATTCACCGATCTCAATTCAATGGTTGTGCTGCGAAGTCCAAGAAATGCGCCGGTCCGTGATTGAGGCCTTTTGCCACAGTGGCCGCAATTCAGGACCTTTTCGGTCTTGGTTCAGATAGGCCCGACGTACTAGCGCTCTGAGACGTGGCTATGCAGCACGGAAATCAATGCGCTCCACCGCATCGAGATCTACTGTCTGACGCGCCTGCCATAGGTCATGATTATCCTGCATAGCCAGCCAACTCTCAGGTGAGCGCCCCAGTGCCTTAGATAGGCGTAGCGCCATTTCCGGGCTGATGCTGCTAGTGCCCTGCAGCACCCGATTGAGCGTAGAGGGCGATACACCGAGCTTCGCCGAAAGCTGTCTGCCCGTGATGCCGTTGGGCTCCAGGTAGACCTCGCGAATGAATTCGCCGGGATGCGGTGGGTTGTGCATAGGCATCAGTCGTAGTCCTCATAATCCAATACATGGGCATGACCGTCGCGGAATTCGAACGTGATGCGCCAGTTTCCGTTCACCCAGATTGACCAGCGGCCTCTGTCTTTCCCTTTCAGCGCATGAAGCTTGAAGCCTGGGATATCCATGTCGTCGATCGTTACCGCGGTATCGAGGGCGGTTAATTGCATTCTCAAGCGTTTTGCATGTTTGGCTTGAATTCCCGATTTCGAGCCGGTTTCGTAAAACCGTTTCAAACCCTTGTGCAGGAACGACTTGACCATCAATGAAGTGTAGCGTGTTGCGCGTCGCGCAACAAGACATGCACCGAAGCCGGGAAGGCCAAGGGCTTCGAACTAGGAGCGACGCGCAGGGGGCCGTTCTTCGACTCAGAGAGAGCCAGCTGGTGGGAGCCTAAGGAGGGGTGGAAGATCGCAGCGAAGCTGACCGGTTCCCGCTACTGGTCTGACGACGAGCTCAATTGACCGAGTTTCGTCAGCACAGAACTCCGCTCAGACTTGGACGGCGCTGGCCATCACATCATCCTTTTGGAAGCGGGTTGACCACCGTCAAGTCCGGGAAGCGGGAGAAGTCCCGGTCAGCGGACCAGAGTACACGCACTCCGTGAAACAGGCACAATGCGGCCACCCGAGCATCGTGCACGAGTGCGCCCTGCAGCAGGGCTGGCCGGGCGATTCGCTCGAGCGCATCCAGGTAGCCTTCCCCTTCAGCCAGAAACCCGCCGGAGAGACTCGCGAGGAGCCGCCTTAGGGCATCCAAGGCCACGTCCATCGGTGTGGGATCCCGGAAGATACGCGGGTTGGAGACCACCGCCAGAAACTCGTGGGCACAGGGCCAGGGAACACGGACCGGTTCGGGCGCAGCGACCGCCTCCGTCAGCACCTGTCGAGCACGCTCGTGGAAGGGCATGTCTGGGCGATGGGCATAGACGAGCAGGTTCGTGTCGATAGCAATCATGCCCCGTGCTCTCGATAGATTTCATCGCGAATCCGGCTCCACGGCGCGCCCTGGAACTCGTCAGTGAGACCTTTGCCGCCGTAGCTCGGAAAGTCGAGCTCGCGATTCACCGTCTGCCGCCGGGCCTCGAGGCTGCGCTGCAGACCTTCTTCAACTAGCGCACGGAGCGTGGCGCCTTCCTGCTGGGCGACCCGCCGGGCCTGCTCAATCAATGCGTCGGGGAGCTCTATCGTAGTTTTCATAAGGGTCTCCCATATCGCAGATAGGGTTACACCTTACTCGTGTCCTTCGTGAGCGGCAAGGTGCGGCAGTCGCGGTCCCGGCTCGAACCTGGCTGAGCCGCGACCGGTCGGCCTGCGTGATGGTCATTGGGCGTCCCCGATAGCCACGATCTGGACACGCTGCCTTCGTAACTCATTGAAATATATCAAAAACACCGAAGGTTCGAATCCCCTCCCTCTCCGCCAATAATACATACAAAACAATAAGTTATAGGTCTATCCCATCCTTTCGTCCGCGATATAACGCCACAATGAAAGACGCCCCGGACAATGGCCGAGGCGTACAGCTTCTGAGTTCCTTTCAAGCGGGCTGCGATGTCATCCAGTGCATCGACGTCTGCGTTAGTCTGCCGGGTTAGAGGCTCTGCTGCTGCGCCTGTAGCTGTAGGATCATCCCTACATGTCCAACCACCTCGCCGATTTCCCACCCGAACGTTTCGCCATCCATGCCTATTGCGCGTGCGGTCACGATGCGCAAATTGACCTCGAGAGGCTGTCGCCGACCCTCAAAATCGATGCACTGCGGGCGCGGCTAAGGTGCGGTGCCTGCGGTGGGCGGGAGGTGTCGATCAGGATCGGCTGGACCGCAGCGGGTGGGTTCAAGCATTCGGCCGGGGCGATGGCCTAGTCCGCGTACACCAACACGGAGCCGTCGTTAAGCAAAGCCTTATGGAGCTGCCAGGATTTTTTACAGTCAATGCGGGCTGAACGACAGCAAACGACTCTTTCTTGTCATTTGACGCTTCAGAATCAAGTGCCGGATTGTAGAGTATCGGATATCGGGACTAATGGCTTCTCTTTCCTTGTATACAGATACTCTCCTGTATCTTAGCGCCTCATCATGATCTGGACTCCTTTGACTTCCGTAGCTATCGTGACAGATTCGTCCCGGCCAGTACCGCTGGTCCTGCCGGTTTCGGCCGCGCCCTTTTTCGTCGCCCCGGTCATTTTTTTGGCCTCCGGTATAGTTCCACGATCATTCCGAAAACCGACGAAACATTTTATCCCAAGGCCTCTAACCTGGTTAGGCCGGTCCAGTTGCGCTGTATTTTTCCTCATGACCGCCTTTTTGATTGTGGCCCGGATTTTCTACATTCGGATCTTCGAATGATTCACGTTTTGATTTGATAAGGCGTTTTGCTCAACTAACGCAAGTTGATGGTGGAAATGACCAGTAAACGAAAAATAGTTTGGATTGTAGTGATCTGGATGATAGGGCTTTTTATTGCGGGAGCCGCCTTGGCCGCCGTAGAGCCCACCGGCGGCGTTTCGAATTTTCCCGAGCCGCTCGCTAGCTATAAGGATGTAGGCGTTTCTAATGTTTTCCAAACTCTTGTCGGCCGCGTTAAGGAAAGTCCCTTCAATCTGGTTGCTACATTAATTTTTTTCTGCGCCATCGTACACACTTTCCTGACCAGTCGCTTTCTGAGCATCGCTCATAAATGGGAGCATCAGCACCGAGAAAAAATCCGACAGGGGAAGGCGCCGAAAAATTCCATCCATCAGGGCGCCGAGTTGTTTCATTTCTTGGGCGAGGTGGAAGTTGTTTTCGGGCTATGGATTATTCCGCTCGGTCTCGCGGTCATCTACTTTTTCGACCGTTCGACATGGGTCAGCTATCTAAATCTGAGGGTCGATTATACGGAAGCCCTGTTTGTAGTGGTGGTCATGATTCTGGCATCCACCCGCCCTATACTCAAGCTGGCAGAGGCAATTCTGGAAAAAGTTGCCGGGCTCCTCGGAGGATCCCTCAAGGCCTGGTGGCTTTGCATTCTGACTATCGGGCCGATTCTCGGTTCTTTCATCACCGAGCCAGCGGCCATGACCATTGCGGCCTTGCTTCTGGCAGACAAACTTTATGAACTGGAACCTAGTTCCCGCCTCAAGTATGCCACCATTGGCCTTCTTTTCGTCAATATATCGGTTGGGGGCACACTCACCCATTTT
>JASFJQ010000157.1:0-5668 GCA_050121305.1 Chromatiaceae bacterium | reverse complement strand
GATAAGCGCCAGTTTCTTCGGCCCCGGTGCGCAGGTCTTCGCCGGCATCGTCCTGCTGATCTGGCCCGGTCTGGCATTGTGGCTGGTCGCCCTGGTGTTGGGCGGGGGTCTTATCCTGAGCGGCATTTCGGGTCTCTCGGCGCTACGCGACAGTCAAGTGGTCAATCCGTCCATCATCAAGAAGGTCGAATATTGGTTGATCATTGGCCTCGGTGTTTTGCTGATCGTGATGGGTGCTGCGGGGTCGGCATTGTTGCTCGGTACCGTCTTGGGCGTTGCGCTGATCAGTATCGGTCTACAGCAGTGGCGCTTGGCCGGCATCTCCGCATAGCGCGTCAGACGCATGCCCCGTTGTGATTGTTATTGGTTCGTCGCGATGATGCATCGACTGGGGAGCGCGCGGGCACGGCGATGGTTGCGCTGATCGTTCTGTTGTTGGGGACGCTGTTGATCAATCTGCCCTTCGGCTACTGGCGGGAGGGTGTGAGGAAATTCTCGGCGGCCTGGTTTGTTGCCGTTCATGCCGCTGTTCCCATTGTCATTCTCGGGCGCATGTTCTTGGGCGTCGAATGGCGATTGGCCGATCTGCCGTTCATGGTGGCGGCCTACTTTGGTGGCCAGTTTCTAGGCGCGCGTCTGCGCAGACGGCACGACCAGGCGCGTAGGCGAGACTGATCCCTGATCTGACGGCGCTGATCGGGGTGATCGGCAGCACCTGGATCGACAATGTCCATCCACGATGCGCCGATCCCAAAGCCTGGCGGAGGATCGGCCGGTCGGCCCAGGCCGACAAGATTCGCGTCGACTTGACTGCGGTCAAATTCGCTCTGGGTAAACTTGATGCCGGTCAAGTTTATCCGGCGCCACCCTGCTCTACGCTCGGTTCGACTTAGAAGCCCTGAAGACATCTGGCAGGCGCAATGACGACGATCAATGCCGCAAGACGGGCCTTTCTGAAGAGGAGCATCGACCCAAGCAGTATCGACCATCGCATGCCGTGGGCGGTAGCGGGCTTTTTCGACCTGTGTCGCCGCTGCGATGACTGTATCCGCGCCTGCGAGGAATCGGTCGTGGTGCGCGGTGACGGTGGTTTCCCGACGGTCGATTTCAGCCGCGGTGGCTGCAGCTTCTGCGGTGCCTGCGCATACGCCTGCGGACAGGGTGCGCTCGACCGCCGGACAAGTCCGGTATGGCGCCTGGCCGCGGCGATCGGCGATGGCTGCCTGAGCGCACAGGGTATCACCTGCCGCGCCTGCGGTGATGCCTGCGAGACACGCGCGATCCGCTTTCGACTGCAGCCGGGGGGGCGCGCGATACCGGGCGTCGATACCTCGCTATGCAGCGGCTGTGGCGGCTGCATCGCCATATGCCCCATCCATGTAATCCAGATCGAGGAGGCGGCATGAGCGACTATCACGTCTGCGGCTTATTGCTGATGTCTCGACCCGAGTCTGCGGCGAAGGTCGAGCAGGCCCTGAAGGGAATGGACGGCGTTCAGCTGCATGCGAATGAAGGGGGGCGCATGGTGGTCACCATCGAGGGCAGCGAGTACCGCGCCTGCGCCGACCTGATGAATGAGCTGGCGACCCTGGAAGGGGTGGCCTCCTCGTCGCTCGTCTACCACCAGATCGACACAGAGTCCACGTCGGAGGAATCCCTGCAATGAAACAGACACGCCGTGAGTTCATCAAGACCAACGCGATTGCCGCCACGGCGGCCGCGGCCGGCATCACCATCCCCGGGGTGCCGGCGCTCGCCGCACAGGACGACAGCGACGTCCGCTGGGACAAGGCGCCCTGCCGTTTCTGCGGCACCGGATGCTCGGTGTTGGTCGGCACCAAGGATGGCCGTGTGGTGGCGACCCAGGGCGATCCCGATGCACCGGTCAATCGCGGCCTGAACTGCATCAAGGGCTACTTCCTGTCCAAGATCATGTACGGCCAGGACCGCCTGACCCAGCCATTGCTGCGCAAGAAGAACGGCAAGTTCGACAAGGAGGGCGACTTCGAGCCGGTCTCCTGGGACGAGGCGTTCGACGTCATGGCCGAGAAATGGAAGGCCGCGATCGCGAAGGACCTGGAGCGCAACAAGGGCAAGCCGCCCGAGGAGATCACCTCCAGCGTCGGCATGTTCGGCTCCGGCCAGTGGACGGTGTTCGAGGGCTATGCGGCCGCCAAGCTCTACAAGGCCGGCTTCCGCTCCAACAATATCGATCCGAACGCCCGCCACTGTATGGCCTCCGCGGTCGGGGCCTTCATCCGCGCGTTCGGTGCGGACGAGCCGATGGGCTGCTACGACGATCTCGAGCACGCCGACGCCTTCGTGCTGTGGGGCTCGAACATGGCCGAGAACCACCCGGTGCTGTGGTCGCGCCTGACCGACACCCGTCTGACCAAGCCCGGCTGCGAGGTGCATGTCCTGTCGACCTTCGAGCACCGCAGCTTCGAGTTGGCCGACCATGGCGTGATCTTCAAGCCACAGACCGATCTGGCGATCCTGAACTACATCGCCAACTACATCGTGCAGAACGACGCGGTCAACTGGGACTTCGTCAACGCCCATGTGAACTTCACGAAGACGCCGACCGATATCGGCTATGGCCTGCGCCCCGATGATCCGCGCGAAAAGGCCGCCAAGAACGCGGGCAAGGGCAAGCTCGCGCCGATCGACTTCGAGCAGTACAAGAAGGACCTCGAGCCCTACACGGTCGAGTATGTCTCCGAGCTGTCGGGCGTGCCGGTCGAGAGCCTGCAAAGGCTGGCCAAGCTGTACGCCGATCCAGATAGAAAGATCGTGTCCTATTGGACCATGGGCTTCAACCAGCACGTGCGCGGCGTCTGGGTGAACGGCCTGATGTACAACGTGCATCTGCTGACCGGCAAGATCTCCGAGCCCGGCAACGGCCCGTTCTCGCTGACGGGCCAGCCGTCGGCCTGCGGCACTGCGCGTGAGGTCGGGACCTTCGCCCACCGGCTGCCGGCCGACCTGGTGGTATTCAAGAAGCCTCACCGCGACTTCAGTGAGAAGGCCTGGCAGCTGCCCGAGGGGACACTGCCGGGCAAGGTCGGTTTCCACGCGGTGTTGCAGAGCCGCATGCTGAAAGACGGCAAGCTCAACTGCTACTGGGTGACCACCAACAACAATATGCAGGCCGGGCCCAACATCAACGACGAGATGTACCCGGGCTGGCGCAACCCGGCCAATTTCGTGGTCGTGTCCGACCCGTACCCGACCGTCTCGGCCACTGCCGCCGACCTGATCCTGCCGACCGCGATGTGGGCAGAGAAGGAGGGCGCCTATGGCAATGCCGAGCGCCGCACCCAGTTCTGGCGCCAACAGACCCAGGCGCCGGGAGAGTCGCGCTCCGATCTGTGGCAGTTCGTCGAGTTCTCCAAGCGCTTCAAGACCGAGGAGGTCTGGCCCGAGGAGCTGCTGGCGAAGAAGCCCGAACTGCGCGGCAAGACGCTGTTCGACGTGCTGTATGCCAATGGCGTGGTCAACAAGTACCCCAAGCAGCAGGTGACCGACGATCGCGGCAATGTCTATGCCAACGACGAAATGCAAGACTTTGGTTTTTATCTTCAGAAGGGCCTGTACGAGGAGTACCGGCGCTTCGGTCTCGAAGGACCGAAGAAGGGCCATGAGCTGGCGGAGTTCGACGCCTACCATGAGTCGCGCGGTCTGCGCTGGCCGGTGGTCGACGGCAAGGAGACCCTGTGGCGCTATCGCGAGGGCTACGACCCGTTCGTGCCGAAGGGGGCAAAGGTGGCCTTCTATGGCAATGCCGATGGTCGCGCCAACATCATCTCCGCGCCCTATGAGCCGCCCGCCGAATCGCCCGACCAGGAATACGATCTCTGGATGGGTACAGGACGCATCCTGGAACACTGGCACTCGGGCTCGATGACCCGTCGGGTGCCGGAACTCTATCGCGCGGCCCCCGATGCGGTGGTCTTCATGAACCCGGCCGATGCGAAACAGCGCGGTCTCAGGCGTGGCGATGCGGCCAAGATCACCAGCCGGCGCGGCGAGATCATCTGCCGAGTCGAGACCAAGGGGCGCAACAAGATGCCCGAGGGCATGGTGTTTGTGCCCTTCTTCGACGCCAGCCGCCTGGTCAACAAGCTGGTGCTCGATGCCACCGACCCGCTGTCGAAAGAGACGGACTTCAAAAAGACCGCGGTCAAGGTGATGCCGGCCTGAGTCCGTCGATTGGAAAGCGGTAGGCCATGAGCAAGAGCGACAAGGGTTCTGGAGGTCTGGACTCCACGCGGCGACGCTTTCTGGGCATCAGCCTGCGCAGCGCGGTCGGTGTCGGCCTGGTGGCTATGATGCTGGGCGTTTACCAGCGCCAGGCGCGTGCGCTGCCGGCAACGGCGATTCGTCCGCCCGGTGCCCGTGACGAAAGACGCTTCCAGGCCGCCTGCATCCGCTGCGGGCTGTGTGTGCGCGATTGTCCGTATGACACCTTGAAGCTGGCGCAGCTGGGTGACGACGTGGCGCTCGGTACGCCGTATTTCGAGGCGCGCAAGATCCCCTGCGAGATGTGTGACGATATCCCCTGTGTGAAGGCCTGTCCGACGGGTGCGCTCGATCCCGCACTGACCGAGATCGACAAGGCGCGCATGGGTCTTGCGGTCGTGGTCGATCAGGAGTCCTGTATCGCCTTCCAGGGGCTGCGCTGTGAGGTCTGTTTCAATGTCTGTCCGATCCGTGGCAAGGCGATTACGCTCAACTATCGACACAATGATCGCAGCGGCAGGCATGCGCTGTTCATCCCGATCGTGCATTCGCGGGCGTGCACCGGCTGTGGCAAGTGCGAGAAGGCCTGCATCCTCGAGGAGGCGGCGATCAAGGTCTTTCCGATCGCGCTGGCCAAGGGCATGTTGGGAAGGCATTACCGTCTCGGCTGGGAACAGAAGGCGGAGGCCGGCAAGGCCCTGGTCACACCGGACGCGCCGCACCAATACAACCTCCCGGAAGGGGCGCGCTACGAGCATGGGGGCCGTGGTCTGATCGTGGGTGAGCGGCCCTCGCCGACGCCACCTTCGACGCCCAATGCGCCCGTTTCGCCCTTCTCGGTCAATCCGCTGGATACGCTGAATCGCAAGGGAGGCCCCTGATGGAGCCCGGCGGGCGCCCCGGCGCAGAGGCGATCGAGCGGAAGGGCTGGTTCGGCGCGCACCGGTTCCTGGTCCTGCGCCGGCTCACCCAGCTGGGTATCCTCGGCCTGTTCCTGGCTGGGCCCTGGTTGGGGGTCTGGATCGTCGAGGGGAATCTCGCCTCCAGCCTGACCCTGGGCGTCTTGCCGTTGTCTGACCCGCTGGTCCTGTTGCAGGTGTTCGCCAGCGGCCATGTGCCCGAGTCCGCCGCATTGATCGGCGCCCTGATCGTACTGATCCTTTACCTGCTGGTCGGTGGGCGCGTGTACTGCAGCTGGGTCTGCCCGATCAACATCGTTACCGACCTGGCCGAGTGGATGCGGCGGCGCCTGCATATCAAGGGCGGTGCAAACTTCTCCGACAAGACGCGTTACTGGCTGCTGGGCGCGATCCTGCTGGTCGCGGCAGTCACCGGGAGCGTTGCCTGGGAACTGGTAAACCCGGTTTCGATGGTCTACCGCGGCCTGGTATTCGGCATGGGGCTGGCCTGGGGCGTGGTCGCCGCG
>JASFJQ010000156.1:0-5673 GCA_050121305.1 Chromatiaceae bacterium | reverse complement strand
GATCGGCATCGAACACGCCCCAGTGGCCGCCCACCTCGCCTTCGATCGTGCGCTTCCAGGGCTGATCGAACGCCTCCATCAGGTAATAGGTGATGTCCTCGCGTTCCGCGGTGGCGAGGAAGCGCCGCAGGAATTTCGCCTGATTGGCGCGGCTGGCGACGGCGTCCTTGCGGGTGCGGCCATGACTCGGCCAGCCTACCTCCGAGATCACGACCTCCTTTTCCGGATAGGCCTGCTGCAATTCGCGATAACGCCGCAGCACGTGATCCACGGCGCCGTCGACTGACACGCCTTCCCAATAGGGCAACACGTGGACCGCTATGAAATCGACCTGATCGACCAGCTCCGGGTGGTCGAGCCATATGTGCCAGGGCTCGGCGGTGCTGACCGGCGCCCATACCGCGCGGCGCACGCGTTGCAGATGCCCGATCATCTGCGCCACGGACTGATCCTCGCGCAGGAGCGTCTCGTTACCGATGATGACGCGAATCACCTGTCGATGATTCTCGCGATAGACATCGATCAGACGCGTGATCTCCGCCTCGTTGAGATCGGCCCGAGCACCGATCCAGGCGCCCAGCGTCACATTCAGGTCATGCGCTGCGGCCAGACGCGGCACCTCGCCCAGCGTGCCCCGCACGGTATAGGTGCGCACCGCATGCGCATCACCGGCCAGCAGGGCCAGATCGGCGTCGATATCGCTGATATCCGGGTTGGCGGATTGTGCCGGGTTCTGATCGCCGCGCATCGGCGAAAACGAGAAGCCTTCGATCTTGGCCGGCCAAGGTGGCTCAATGTTGGGCCGATTGGCCATGCCCCACAGCAGCACGGTCAGCAGTCCCATCAGCAGGGTGATCAGCACACTGGCGCGGTTCATTATCCGGCTCCCCGCCTCATCGACGATGCGAACTAAATACCTGTCGCCCGCACTGCAGAAAAGCGGGAGACATTGCTTATACGACACGCGTCACAGCCCGGCGGCGCGGGCTCACGGCGCTGTGAACCAGGTCAAATCCGGCGGCTGCGACCCGGCCGGCTCTCCGGCCTGCGGGGATGCTACTATGACGGCCCGCGCGCCATAGTGTTCCCGTCCGCGCGTGGCTCGGCCGATCACTAACTAGCCATCGCCACCCTCGTATATCCCACGCTTGCATGACAGACGCCGATACCCAGCATACGCCGATGATGCGTCAGTACCTGAGTATCAAGGCCGAACATCCTGATCGGCTGGTCTTTTATCGCATGGGCGATTTCTACGAATTGTTTTTCGACGATGCCCGCCGCGCCGCCGAATTGTTGGATATTACCCTGACCCAGCGCGGCCGCTCGGCCGGCCAGCCGATACCCATGGCCGGCGTTCCGTTCCACGCCGCAGAGGGCTATCTGGCGAGGCTGGTCAAACAGGGCGAATCGGTGGCGATCTGCGAACAGATCGGCGACCCGGCCGCCAGCAAGGGCCCGGTGGAGCGCCGGGTGGTGCGCATCGTCACGCCAGGCACGGTGAGTGATGAGGCCCTGCTCGACGCCCACAGCGACAACCTGCTGGCCGCACTGTGGCGGGCGGACGGCCACTACGGGCTGGCCTGGCTGGACCTGACCGGGGGCCGCTTTCGCGTGCAGCAGCTCGATACCGACCAGGCACTGGCCGGCGAACTCGAGCGCCTGCGTCCGGCAGAACTCCTGTTGGCCGAGGATCAGGCCTTCACCCCACTGGCGAGGCACGCCAACAACATCACAAGGCGCCCGGTTTGGCACTTCGATCAGGACACCGCGCTGCGTCTGCTGAACGCGCAGTTTGGGACGCATGATCTGAGCGGCTTCGGCTGTGCAGGCCTACCGCTGGCGATCTGCGCCGCCGGTGCCTTGCTGCAGTACGTGGCCGATACCCAGCGCAGCGCATTGCCGCACGTGACCAGCATCGCGGTCGAGCGCCACGACGAGGGCATCGTCATCGACGCCGCCACGCGACAGAACCTGGAGATCCTCGAGGCCACCTCGGGCGGACGCCGGCACAGCCTGGCCGGTCTGCTCGACAGCACCGCGACAGCGATGGGAAGCCGCCTGCTGCGGCGCTGGATCAGCCGTCCCTTGCGTGACCAGCAGGCCGTGCGCGAACGCCATGCGGCGATCGCCTGCCTGCTCGATCATCACTTGGTCGGCGACCTGCAGAGACAGCTGCGCGGTATCGGGGACATCGAACGTATCCTGGCGCGCGTCGCGCTGCGCAGCGCACGACCGCGCGACCTCGCGGTACTGCGCGACAGCCTGGCGGTGCTGCCGGCGCTCCAGGGGCCGTTGCAGGGTATCGACGACCCGGCGCTGCAAGGGTTGAGCACGGCGATCGGCGTGCACCCACAGACCCTGGACCTGTTGACCCGTGCGATCGTCGAACAGCCACCCGTGGTCCTGCGCGACGGCGGGGTGTTGGCCGCCGGGTTCGACGCCGAACTCGATGCGCTGCGCGATCTGTCGCAGAACGCCGATCAGTTCCTGGTCGACCTCGAACAGCGCGAACGCCAGCGGACCGGCATCGACAGCCTCAAGGTCAGCTACAACCGGGTCCACGGCTATTACATCGAGATCGGCCGCAGCAAGGCCGCGCAGGCGCCCGACGACTACATCCGCCGTCAGACCCTCAAGGGCGTCGAGCGGTTCATCACACCGGAACTCAAGGCCTTCGAGGACAAAGTACTGTCGGCGCGCGAGCGCGCGCTACAGCGCGAAAAGGCGCTCTACGACGCGTTGCTCGACACACTCATGGAGCCACTGGGCAGACTGCAACAGACTGCCGAAGCCATCGCCCAACTCGACGTATTGAGCTGTTTCGCTGAACGCGCCACCCGTCTCGATCTCTGTCGGCCGACGTTCCGGGACGCGCCCGGCCTGACGGTCATCGCGGGGCGTCACCCGGTGGTCGAGCAAGTCAGTGACGCGCCCTTCGTCGCCAATGATCTGGTGATGGATCACCAGCGCAATATCCTGATCGTCACCGGTCCGAACATGGGCGGCAAATCGACCTACATGCGTCAATCGGCGTTGATTGTGCTGATGGCCTATGCGGGCTGCTATGTCCCGGCGGATGCTGCAGAGCTGGGTCCCTTCGACCGCATCTTCTCGCGCATCGGGGCCTCCGATGACCTGGCCGGCGGGCGTTCCACCTTCATGGTCGAGATGCAGGAGACGGCCAACATCCTGCACAACGCGAGCGACCGCTCGCTGGTGCTGATGGATGAAATCGGTCGCGGGACCAGCACCTTCGACGGTCTTTCCCTGGCCTGGGCCTGCGCAGTCGAACTCGCGACACGGCTGCGTGCCTTCACCCTGTTCGCCACTCACTACTTCGAACTGACCACCCTGCCCGAAGAGTACCCCGGGATCGTCAATGTGCACCTGGACGCCGTTGAACATGGCGAGGGCATCGTGTTTTTGCATGCGGTACGCGACGGACCCGCCAACCAGAGCTATGGTCTACAGGTCGCGACGCTGGCCGGCGTGCCGCGCAAGGTGATCGAACTGGCGCGCCAGCGCCTGGCGGAACTCGAGCAGGCGGCAGAGCGGCATGCCGCCGCAGAGTCCAGTCAGCTGTCGCTGTTCCAGCCCCCGCCTCGGCAAGTCCGGGCGGATCCCCTGCGCGCGCGTTTGGACGCCATCGATCCGGATCAATTGACCCCGCGCCAGGCCCTTGAGGCCCTTTACGAACTGCGCACCTTGCGCGATGCTGACCGAGGTTCAGATGTTTAAGCGAGGGAGAAAGCGATGACCTACGTCGTCACCGAGAACTGCATCAAGTGCAAGTACACCGATTGTGTCGAGGTCTGCCCGGTCGATTGCTTCCACGAAGGACCGAATTTTCTCGCCATCGACCCAGACGAATGCATCGATTGCGCCCTCTGCGAACCCGAGTGCCCGGCCGAGGCGATATTCGCCGAAGATGACGTGCCACGGGATCAGGAGGCATTCATCGCGCTGAACGCCGAACTGTGTGCCGACTGGCCGGTGATCACCCAGCGCAAGGATGCACCTCCGGATGCCACCGAGTGGGATGGCGTGCCCGATAAGTTGAAGCTCCTGGAACGTTGATCGGGCAGCCCGTCCCACCCATTCCTGTTGCGCAGGCCAATATGCGCGCCGTGACGGCGCGGCGCATCAATCGAGGCGGGGGCGGGCGAGAATCACGCTGATATTGTCGTGGCCGCCCGCCGCCAGGGCCGCGTCGACCAGGCTCTGTACCTGCTCTTCGAGATCGCCTTGCGGGTCGCGCAGGATGCGCGCCATCGTGCTGTCCGGTATCAGGCCATGCAGCCCGTCGCTGCACATGAGATAGGTGTCACCGACCTCCAACACCGCGCTGCCGACATCCACCTCGGCCTCGCGCTGAATCCCCAGACTGCGGGTCAATACATTGTCACGGATACCCGCCTCACGTGCCGCGGCGCGGTTCAGGAACATACCGTCGTCGATCATACGTTGTATCAGCGAGTGATCACGGGTCAGGCGGCGCATCCGCCCATAGCGCACCCGATACAGGCGCGAGTCTCCGACGTGTGCATGAAATACCTGGCCATCCCGAAAGACCGCCAGCACCAGCGTCGTGCCCATGCCGTATAGCTCGGGATGGACATCGCACATCTGGCCCAACGCCTGATTGGCCGCATCGACCGCCTGCCCGACCAGCAGTCGGCTCTCGGCATCGTCGTCTCGGTCCTCGCGCTGCGACGGCAGGAGATGGTTGAACGCCGCCCCCACCGCTACGCGGCTGGCAATCTCGCCGGCGCGATGCCCACCCATGCCATCCGCGAGCACCGCCACCCCCAGCTCACCGTCGACCTCCAGCCAGTCCTGATTGCTATCTCGCAGGAGCCCGGTGTGGGTGCGGACCGCCAGTTGCATCCTGTGTGCTGCCATCGGGCGGCTTAGCGTCGGTCGATACCCACGGGCCGGTCAATCCGAGGGTCGTATGGGCTCATTTGACGGAGGCGTTACGGCGCTGATCCAGCGCTTGGCGCAGCTTGTCGGGCGGGACATAGCCGGGCACGGTTTCACCGCTCTCGAGGATCAGCGCCGGCGTGCCCTGAAGGCGCATCGCCTGACCGAGCGCATAGTGCTCGTCCACTGGATTTTCGCAGGTCTTCGGCGCCACAGGCTGGCCGGCCTTGGCCTGTGTCATAGCCTGCTTGCGGTCATCGGCGCACCAGACGGAGACGGCCTTGTTGTAGGACTCACTGCCGATGCCCGCGCGCGGGTAGAACAGGTAGCGGATGCGGATGCCTTTTTCGTTGTAACCGGCCATGTCGCCGTGCAGACGGCGACAGAACCCGCAATCGATGTCTGTGAACACCGTGACAGTGTATTCGGCATCCTCGGGCCCAAAGACCACCATCTGTTCTTCACCGACCTCGTTCAGCGCCGCCAGCTTGAGCGCCGATTGGCGCTCGGCCGTAATCTCAGTGCGCGTCTCGAGATCAATCACACTGCCCTGCAGCAGGTAACGGCCATCGCCGGTGACGTAAACCACACGCATCCCGATCGACACTTCGTAGAGATTATCGATCGGTGTGGCGCGGATGTCGTCGGCCTGCAGATCCGGCAGCAGCGCCCGCAGCGATGCGGTGATCTTATCGGCGACCGCCGGGTCGACCGCTGCCTGGGCAGGGGTGATCAGCAAGAGCGCGC
>JASFJQ010000155.1:0-5689 GCA_050121305.1 Chromatiaceae bacterium | reverse complement strand
CATCGATATAGATAATCTGCTCGAGGTCATCCGGCCAGTCCCCGCCGACCATCTGTTGCGGTTGGATTGGCGTGCACTCGACGGTCTCACCGAGCGCCAGGCGCGCCGCCACGGGGGCAAACAGATCACGGCCATGAAAACTTGCCGACAGGGACGCCGGCCGCCAATCGATGCGCGCGACCCACCGGATCTTCGGTAGGCGGGACAATAGACCGTTGTCCGGCCCGACAAAGGTCATCGTCGCGGTCTCTACGATCAATGCCGCACGGTCGCCCCCGACGCCCGGGTCGACCACGGCCACTACGACGGCGTCTTGCGGCAGCGCACGGCAGCAGGCCGGCAACAGATAGGCGGCCAGGTCAGGGCGCACCTGCGGCGCATCATGCATCAGATTGAATACCCGAGCCAACGGATCGGCGGAGACGATCGCACCTACCATCTGCCCGACATAGGGACCAGACCAGCCGAAGTCGGTGAACAGGAAGATCGGACGCGAAGGATTCATTGCGATGCTCCAATCCGTGCATGCGCGAACGAATTATCCCGTGCCGGCGGCACCGATGCCAGGCACAAAAAAACCGGGCCATGCCCGGCTTTTTCGTACGGCTGCAACGACTGGCCTATTCGACCTCTTCTTCTTCCGCAACCGGGCGATCGACAAGCTCGACAAAGGCCATCGGGGCCTTGTCACTCGGACGATAGCCGCATTTCAGGATACGCAGGTAGCCGCCTGGGCGTTCGCGATAGCGTGGACCCAACTCAGCGAATAGCTTGCCAACCGCCGCGTCGCTGCGCAGACGCGCAAAGGCAAGGCGCCGTTTGGCGACGCTGTCGTCCTTGGCCATCGTAATCAGCGGCTCGGCGACTCGGCGTAGCTCTTTCGCCTTGGGCAGCGTGGTCTTGATCAGTTCGTGCTCGATCAGCGAGGCCGTCATATTGCGGAACATCGCCTTACGGTGTGCGCTATTTCGATTGAGCTGCCGTCCGGCTTTGCGGTGACGCATGGATCCACTTCCTAGCTAGAGGGTTGTACCAACGCTTCTCAGCGTGCCATCAGTTCTTCGAGATTCTCGGGCGGCCAGTTCTCCAGCCGCATACCCAGTGACAGACCACGCGTGGCCAGTACATCTTTGATCTCGGTGAGCGACTTTTTGCCCAGGTTCGGCGTCTTCAGGAGCTCCACCTCGGTGCGTTGAATCAGGTCGCCGATCAGGAAGATGTTCTCTGCCTTCAGGCAGTTCGCGGACCGGACCGTGAGCTCCAGATCGTCGACCGGGCGAAGCAGAATCGGATCGACCATCGGCTCGGCCCGCTCCTGTTCCGCGACGGAGCTGGTCGTCTCATCCAGTTTAACGAACGCAGACAACTGATCCTGGAGAATCGTTGCCGAGCGGCGAATCGCGTCTTCGGGGTCTATGGTGCCATCGGTCTCGATCTCGATGACCAAGCGATCGAGGTTGGTGCGTTGCTCTACGCGGGCGGCCTCGACAGCATAGGAAACGCGGCGCACTGGGCTGAAGGTTGCATCCAGCTGCAGGTGACCGATCGGGCGGTCGTCACCGGCCGCACTCTCACGGCTGGCCGCAGGCTCGTAGCCGCGACCGCGACGCACCTTCATTGTCAGACTCAGCTCGCCCTTGTCGGTGAGGCGTGCGATGAGCAGCTCCGGGTTGGCAACGGCCATGCCATGCGAGAGCTGGATGTCCGCGGCGGTGACGATGCCCGGACCCTTGGCGTTCAGGGTGACGATAGCCTCGTCGCGATCCTCCATGCTGATCGCCACCTCTTTGAGATTGAGCAGGATTTCCAGGACATCTTCCTGTACCCCCTCGATCGCGCTGTATTCGTGTAGTACGCCCTCGATCTCCGCCTCGACGATGGCGCAACCCGGCATCGACGAAAGCAGGATTCGGCGCAGCGCATTACCCAGGGTGTGCCCGAATCCGCGTTCCAGCGGCTCTAGCGAAACCTTTGCATGACGCTCGTGGATCGTATGGACATTGACGATACGCGGCTTGAGGAATTCGGTGACGGACTCCGTCATGGATGGCCCTCTTGGTTCCTTTACTTGGAATACAGCTCTACGATCAGCTGCTCGTTGATCTCGGCAGGCAACTCGACGCGGTCTGGCAGGCGCTTGAAAGTGCCGCTCATACCTTTGGCATCGACTTCGACCCAGTCGGGCAGCCCGTACTGCTCGGCCAGACTCAGCGCGTTCTTGATGCGCTCTTGCTTCTGCGCCTTTTCAGCGACGGCGACGACGTCATCCGGGCGCACGACGTAAGAAGGGACGTTGACCGCCTTGCCGTTGACCATAATCGATTTGTGGCTGACCAGCTGACGGGCCTCCGCCCGGGTGGAGCCGAAGCCCATGCGATAGACGACGTTGTCGAGGCGGCTTTCGAGAAGCTTGAGCAAGTTCTCTCCCGTGGGGCCCTTGGCGCGATCGGATTCTTTGTAATAGTTGCGGAATTGGCGCTCCAGGATGCCGTAGAGCCGTCGCACCTTCTGCTTCTCACGCAACTGCACGCCGTAGTCGGACAGCCGGCGGCGACGGTCGCTCTGTTGGCCGGGCACCTTTTCCATGTTGCACTTCGAATCTATCGAGCGCACGCGACTCTTGAGGTACAGGTCCGTACCCTCGCGACGCATCAACTTGCATTTCGGACCGATGTATCGTGCCATTGCTTCGGACTCCAGGTCAGACGCGCCGTTTCTTGGGTGGGCGGCAGCCGTTGTGCGGGATCGGCGTTACGTCAGAGATACTCGTGATCTTGAATCCCGCATTGTTCAGTGCCCGCACCGCCGACTCACGCCCCGGCCCGGGACCCTTGATATTCACGTCGAGGTTTTTCATCCCGTACTCTTTGGCTACCTGACCGGCGCGATCCGCCGCGACCTGGGCAGCGAACGGCGTGCTCTTGCGTGATCCACGGAAACCCGAGCCACCGGACGTCGCCCAGCACAGGGCGTTACCCTGTCGGTCGGTGATCGTGATGATGGTGTTGTTGAACGACGCATGGACGTGTGCGACGCCATCGGTCACAACCTTCTTTATCTTCTTGCGGGTCCGGGTCGGGGTCTTGGCCATCTGCCTCTTCCTAAATAACTGCTAGCGCGTTATCGCCTGATGGGTTTACGCGGGCCCTTCCGGGTGCGCGCGTTGGTGCGGGTGCGCTGGCCGCGCAGCGGCAAACCACGACGGTGGCGGATCCCGCGGTTGCAGCCCAGATCCATCAAGCGCTTGATGTTCATCGAAACCTCGCGTCGCAGGTCGCCCTCGACGGAGAACTTGGTTACCTCGGCCCGGAGCTTCTCGACCTCTTCTTCGGTGAGGTCCATGATCTTCCGGTCGGTCGGGACATTGGCCGCATCACAGATTTGGCGCGCACGGGCAAGACCGATGCCGTAGATCGACGTCAGGGCAATCGCCGTGTGTTTGCGATCTGGAATATTGACTCCAGCAATACGTGCCATTCTCGAATGTCTCCTGGTTCAGCCGCGGACCGCCGCGCGAAGGCGCGAAATTCTACGCGTAACGCGGCACTTGCGCAACGGTTAACCTTGGCGCTGCTTGTGCCGCGGATCGGTACAGATCACCCGCACCACGCCCTTGCGTTTGATGATCTTGCAATTGCGGCACATCTTTTTCACAGAGGCACGGACCTTCATCTCTCTCTCCTAAACCGAGCGCATCGGTCAGCGGGGCACGCCCGTGCCGCCGATACCCTTCAAATTCGCTTTTTTCATCAGCCCTTCGTACTGGTGCGACATCACATGGGCCTGCACTTGGGCCATAAAATCCATCACGACTACCACTACGATCAGCAACGAGGTGCCGCCGAAGTAGAAAGGGACATTCCACCCGACAATCAGGAATTCGGGCATCAGACAGACCAGCGTGATATAGATTGCGCCGGCCAGGGTCAGTCGCGACATGACTTGGTCGATGTAGCGCGCGGTCTGCTCACCCGGTCGAATACCCGGAATGAAGGCACCGGACCGCTTCAAGTTGTCCGCCGTGTCCTTGGAGTTGAAGACCAGGGCCGTGTAGAAAAAGCAGAAGAAAATGATCGCCGCGGCATACATAGCCACATAGATGGGCTCTCCTGGCGAGAGCTTGGCGACGATGTCCTGCAGCCAGCGCATATCCTCGTTGCTGCCGGCCCACTGCGCCAGCGTCGTCGGGAACAGGATAATGCTGGAGGCGAAGATCGGCGGGATCACGCCGGCCATATTCAGCTTCAGCGGCAAGTGGCTGCTCTGCGCTGCGTACATCTTGCGGCCCTGCTGGCGTTTGGCGTAGTTCACGGTGATCCGCCGCTGCCCACGCTCGACGAAGACGACGAAACCCGTCACCGCGATGGCCAACACGAACAGGAACAATGCGAACAGGGCGTTCATCTCGCCATTGCTGACCAGTTCCACCACAGCACCGAAGGCCGATGGCAGTCCGGCAACAATCCCCGCAAAGATGATCATCGAAATGCCGTTGCCGAGCCCGCGCTCAGTGATCTGCTCGCCCAGCCACATCAGAAACATCGTACCCGTGACCAGCGAGACGGTGGCAGTAAAGACAAAACCCGGTCCGGTGTGCACCACCAGGCCCTCGCCGAACTGCCCCTGCAGCGCAATTGATATACCGACGGCCTGGAATGTGGCCAGTACCAAAGTCCCATAGCGTGTGTACTGCGTAATCTTGCGGCGCCCGGCCTCGCCCTCTTTCTTGAGCTGCTCCAGCTTCGGGATCACCGCCGTCATCAATTGCACGATGATGGAAGCGGAGATGTAGGGCATTATCCCCAGTGCGAAAAGGCTCGCACGGCTCAGCGCGCCACCCGAAAACATGTTGAACATGTCCAGGATGGTGCCTTGCTGCTGGTCGAACAGCGCCGCCAATGCCGCCGGGTTGATCCCCGGCACCGGGATGAAGGTCCCGATGCGGTAGACGATCAGTGCGCCAAGCAGAAACAGCAGCCGCTGACGCAGCTCCGTAAGGCGCCCCAACTGCATACCGCCAGCACTCGCGGGAGTCAGTGCCATGGCCTGCGCTTAATCCTCGACCTTGCCGCCGGCCGCTTCGATAGCAGCGCGTGCACCCTTGGTGACACCGATTCCGCGGACCGTGACCGCTCGGTCGATGCTGCCGGAGAGGATGACCTTAGCCCGGGTCTTCGAGATCGGAACGAGGTCTGCGCGGTGCAGCGCATCGATATCCACGACGTCGCCATCGACCTTCGCGATATCGTTCAGCCGCAGCTCGCCGGTGGCGCGCGCCAGCCCCGAGCGGAAACCCACCTTGGGAAGACGGCGCTGCAGCGGCATCTGGCCGCCCTCGAAGCCGGTCTTGTGAAAACCGCCGGCGCGCGACTTTTGGCCCTTATGGCCTCGCCCAGCGGTCTTGCCAAGGCCGCTGCCGATCCCCCGGCCAACGCGCTTGCGATTTGTGTTGCTGCCATTGGCAGGCTTGAGCGTATTCAGACGCATGTCATGCCGTCTCCACTACCTGAACCATGTAAGACACCTTGTTGACCATGCCACGGGTGGCGGGCGTATCTTCGACCTCAACCACTTGGTGCATCCGCCGCAGACCCAACCCCCGCACACAAGCGCGGTGTTTCTCCAGGCGCCCGTGCACGCTGCGCACCAGTTTGACCTTCATCGTCTTTTTTTCGGCCATATCGGCTTA
>JASFJQ010000154.1:0-5720 GCA_050121305.1 Chromatiaceae bacterium | reverse complement strand
CCGGCGATCTGCTCCGGGCGATAGTCGCCGCCCTTGACCAGCACGTCCGGAAGCATCCGGCAGATCAGCCTTTCGGGGGTGTCCTCGCCGAATGCGACCACCCAGTCGACCGAACGCAGGCCGGCCAGCACCGCCATGCGATCGGCCAATGGATTCACCGGGCGATCCTTTCCCTTGAGGCGACGCACCGAGTCGTCGTCATTGACCGCAACCACCAGGCGGTCGCCCAGCGCCGCCGCCTGCTCCAGATAGGCCACGTGTCCGGAATGCAGCAGGTCGAAGCAGCCGTTGGTCATTACGATGCGTTCACCACGCCTTCGCGCCTCAGCGACCAGTCGCTGCAACGCGGGCTCGCCGACCGCGCCATGCTGATGCGTCTGCGGCGGCAGCAGTGCGTCAGCGAGTTCCTCGCGGGCGACCGTGGCGGTGCCCAGCTTGCCGACGACGATGCCAGCGGCCAGATTGGCCAGCATGGCCGCCTGCTCGATCGGCGTTCCCGCGGCGGCCGCCGCGGCCAGCACCGCGACCACGGTGTCTCCAGCGCCGGTGACATCGAACACCTCGCGCGCGCGTGCCGGCAGATGGACCGGCGGCCGCTGCGGCAGCAGCAGCGTCATGCCGCGCTCGCTGCGGGTGATCAATAGGCCCCCGATCCCGGTCTCGGCCATCAGCCGCTGCCCCCGATGGACGATATCCTGCTCGCTGCGACAGGGGCCGACCACCGCCTGGAATTCACTCAGGTTGGGTGTCACCAGGCTCGCACCGCGGTAGGCGAGGAAGTCGCTGCGCTTCGGATCGACGATCAACCGCTTGCCCCGCTGTCTGGCGAGGGTAATGAAGGGCTCGGGGTCGCGCAGCGTGCCCTTGCCATAGTCTGACAGGATGACACAGTCGACCTGATCGAGCGCCGCGGTAAACGGCGTCAGCAGGCCCTCCGGCTCGACGGTCGCGGGGTCCTCTTCGAAATCGAGGCGTATCAGCTGCTGATGACGACTGATGATGCGCAGCTTGGTGATCGTCGGGTGCACGGACCCGCGCACGAAGGTCGCGGCGCAGCCGCTGGCCTCCACCAGCCCCTGCAGACTGGCCCCCGCCTCGTCGTCACCCACGACCCCCATGAGATCCACGTGGCCACCGAGCGCGGCGATATTCATGGCGACGTTGCCGGCGCCGCCGGCACGTTCCTCGCGCCGTTGCACATGCACCACCGGGACCGGGGCCTCGGGAGAGATCCGGCTGGCGTCGCCGTACCAGTAGCGGTCGAGCATCACATCGCCGATCACCAGCAGGCGCGCCGCGGAAAAATCGGGCAGGAGCAGGCTCATCCGCCTCGGATCGGCTGCAGGATCACGGCCTCGCCCTTGGGCTGATCTTTCATCGCGAGCTTCCAGAAAAAACCGACCAGATTGTCGCCATAGGATATCGCCTTACGGGGAAGGGCCAGCGCATCGAAATCCGCCGTGGCCGCGCCGCGCTGGCAGCTTACACCAGTCACAAACCCGGCCTGGCGCACCAGTTCGACGACGGCGGCATTGTGACTGCCATAGGGATAGCAGAAATGCCGGATCTCTCCGCCGAGCAGGGAACGCAGCTGCTCACGACTGTCGACGATATCCCGCCTGGCGGTCTCGAGGTCGACCTCGGCGAGGCGTAGATGGCGTGCGCCATGCGCGCCGAAATCGACGCCGGCGGCGCGCAGCTGGCGGATACGTTCGCCCGACATCAATGGCGGTGTCTCGCGGCCATCTGCGGCAAACCACTGTGCCGTCTGTCCAATATGCTCGCTGATCAGGTAGACCATGGCGGGAAAACCATGTTGCTGCAGGATCGGGTAGGCGTGTTGGTAGAAACTCTCGTAGCCGTCGTCGAAGGTCAACGCCACCGCGCGCGGTGGAATCGGCCGTTCGCCGCGCAGCGCGGCCAGCACCTCGTCCATACGCAGCACATGGAAGCGCAGCCGATGCAGCCAGGTCATCTGCGCGCGAAAACGGCGCACGTGGCAGTAGGTCGAGCGATGCGTCGGCATCGACGCGAACTCACCGACCTGGTGATACATCAGGATGGAGATGCCGTTGTTCACACAGGCCCGGTTGCGGTCAGCTGTCGATAGAGTTGCTCGTATTGTGACATGACCATGGGTTCACCGAAATTGCGCTGCAGGGTCGCACTACCGCCTTGCACCAGCTGCCGCTGCAGCCCGGTATCCGTGATTACCAGACGCAGCGCGTCGGCCAGCGCAACGGCGTCGTCGCAGGGAATGCAACAGGCATCTTCGCCGTGCGTCGTGATCTCACGCGCACCGCGGAACAGCGTGGTGATCAACGGCCGCTGGTAGGCCCAGGCCTCCAGCACCACATTGCCCAGGGTCTCAGATTCACGCGAGGGGAAGACGATGATATCGGCCAGGGCATACCAGGGCGCGATATCGTGCTGCCAGCCGGCCCAGATGATGCGCTCGCCGATCCCGGCGGACTCTGCCTGCCGCCTGAGCGCCGGCAGCAACGGGCCATCACCGAGCATCGCCAGCCGCAGGCGTCTGCCGCCCAGCGATGCCGGGAGCCTGGCGAGCGCGTCGAGCAGTACCCGCTGACCCTTTACCGGCACGAAGCGGCCCGGCGTGAGCAACAACAGATCCTCGTACTGGAGGCTCAGCTGCTGCCGCAGCGCCTCTAACGCCTGCGGATCGACCGCCTGAACCGGTTCGGCAAAATTATAGATATGGAAAACCCGATCGTGCGGAAACCCATGGCGCACCAAGTAGTCGCACAGGCCACGGGTGTTTGCGACCCAGGCATGTGCATGCCGATAGCCATCGAGCTTGTAATAGCCGCCGAGGCGCGACAGGTGCACGACGCCGCTGCCGGGTGCGATATGGGTGAGGCGCGTCGCTCGGCCCATGTAGGTCTGGACGATCGCGGGCCGCTCCCGCTGGATCAGGCGGCCGACCTCCCACCGTGATAGCGGGTCCCATACGGTCCGCAGCGGCAGCGCGGCCGCAGACAAGCCAGCGAGGACATCGGAGTCCAGCTCACTGGCGCGCCGGACGACCGCCCTTACGTCGTGCCCTCGCACCTGCAGCGCGCGCAGGAACCGCAGGAACCAGCGCTCGGCCCCGCCCATCTGCTTGCTGGCGATGATATGCAGACTCTTCATGCCGCGGCCTTCCCCAGCACATGGCGGTACACCGCGAGGTTTCCCGCGACCATGGCGGCCAGCGAGAAATGCGCGTCTACGTGCGCCCGCCCGCGCCGACCCATTTCCGTGCGCAGGGCGCCGTCGTCGAGCAGGCGCTCCATCGCCGCGGTGAGCGCCATGACGTCGCCGGGCGCGACCAGCAGGCCATTGTGGCCGTCCTCGATGACCTCAGGCATACCACCCGCGCGGGCAGCGATGATCGGCAGCCCGGCGGCGGCGGCCTGCAGCAGCGACACACCCAGGCCTTCCCTCTCGGCAGGATGAACGATCATGTCCAGACATCCCAGCCAACGCGCCAGGTCCGGCCGAAATCCGGCGAGGTGCACATGCCCGCCTAGCCCCTGTTTTTCGATCGCCGCCTGGACCTCGTCGACCAGTGGACCCTGGCCAAACAGCAGGACATGCAGACCAGGATGTCGCTCGAGTACCATCGGCAGAGCCGCGAGCAGATGGCGATGTCCCTTGCGCGGGATGAACTGGGCGATCATGCCGGCGACCGGCCCATCTTGCGGCAGCTCGAACGCACGCCGGAAGGCATCGCGGTCGCAGCCCTGCCTCCAGTCCTTCGGGTCGACCGCACTGCGCACGCAGGTCACGCGCGTCGCGGACAGTCCCTCACCCAGCAGAATGTCGCGGATACCCTCGGAGATAGCGATGACGTGGGCGTACAGGCGGTACTTGAGCCCGACCCAGAGGCGCGACTCAGGGTTATCGACGCGACGTGACAGTACACAGGGCACACCGGCGAGCCGTGACGCAATACCGCCCAGGACGTCGGCACCGCGCCGGCCGTGCAGGTGGACGATGTCCGGGCGATGGCCCCGCATGAGCCTGCGCAGGCGACCGATCAGGCCCAGATCGACGTCACCACGCATCGGCAGCGTGACGACCTCGCCAAAGGGCCTCGCCCGTTCGGCCAGTTCGCTCCCTGTCGGACATACCAGGACGTTCTCGATACCGAGGCGCTGCAGACCCTCGAGCAGGTAGAGCACCTGCTGGGCGCCGCCATACAGGTGTCGGCCGGCCTCGACATGCAGGACCCTCACCTGATCTCGCCCAATGGGTCGGCCAACAGGGACCGCACCTCTCGCATTACCTCCTCGGGCGTGATCTCGCGCAGGCAGGTGAAGGCGCCGCCGCAGGTCGGCCTGCGCCGGCAGGGTGAGCACGCGAGGGCATGGTAGATCACCCGGGTCCTGGAGGAATCGCTGCGCAGGTAGGGCCGGGTGGAGCCGAACAGGCAGATGGTCGGCCGGTCGAAGGCGATACCCATGTGTGTCAGACCGGTATCGACCCCGACCAACAGGCGGCTGTCGCGGATTAGGCCCGCTGCGGTCTGCAGGCCGGTCTGACCGACCAGATCGATGACCTCGGTGCCCTCGGCAATAGCCCGCGCCGCCTCCACATCATCGGGGCCGCCGAGCATTATCACCGGTATTCCAAGCGCGTCGCGTAGCCGGGGAATCAACGTGCGCCAATGCGCGACGAACCAGTGCTTCTGCGGTCGGGTGGTAAACGGGCACAGTACCGCATAGGCCGAGCCGACCGTTAACTGCAGCTGTTGCACCTGGGCCTGGCTGGCCTCGCCGATGCCGATGTGCATGCGAAAGTCATCCACGGGCAGTCGCAACCGCTCGGCGAGATAGCGGTACTCAGACCCGATGAGGCCGGCCTCCCCACCACGCGGCAGGACCTCGCTCATCAGCCACTGGCTGCCCTCTCGGGACCCCAGGCCGATGCGTCTCCTGGCCCCGGACAGCCGTGCCAGCAGACCGCTCTTCAACAGCCCCTGCAGGTCCACCACCAGCGAAAAGTCGCGCCGCCGCAGGTCGGCTCGCAGCGTCCTGATCTCCCGCAATAGTGCAAACAGGCGCCCCTGCCGCCACAATGCTTGCCACCGCGATCGCGGCCATATGATTACCTCGTCCAGCGCAGGGTGGTCGCTCAGCAGCGGCGCAGACTCAGGCTGCACCAACCAGGCGATGTGCGACTCTGGATAGCGCCGGCGCAATGCATGAATCAGCGGTGAGCCCATGACGATGTCGCCGATGGCGCTCAATCTGACCACCAAGATGGCCTTGTTATCCGACATGACCGACATGGTAGGCCATCCCCAAGACTGGGATGTTGATAATGTCGGTGATTAACCCTGTCTTGCTGGAATATGCCGGTCAGCGTGTCTTATTCCACGGTCACGGACTTGGCGAGGTTGCGCGGCTGGTCGACGTCGGTACCCTTGAGCACAGCGACGTGGTACGCGAGTAGCTGCAACGGAATCGTGTACACGATTGGCGCGGTTCCGGGGCAGATGTCGTCGAGGGTCAGATTCTGATAGCGATCGAGCGGGATCTGAACCTTCTTGTCACTAAAGAGGAAGAGCTCCCCGCCGCGGGCGCGTACTTCCTGCAGATTGGAAAGGACCTTGCCCAGCAGGGGATCGTCAGGCAAGGCGCAGACGACCGGCATACGCTCGTCGACCAACGCCAGAGGGCCGTGCTTGAGTTCGCCGGCCGGATAGGCCTCAG
>JASFJQ010000153.1:0-5727 GCA_050121305.1 Chromatiaceae bacterium | reverse complement strand
CCCGGTTTTTTCCCGACCGAACTGACCGCGCCGGTCTACGAAAACCCGGAGCTGCTGCAAAAGCTCGCCGCGCAGACCACGATTGGGCGGAACGGCGAATTGTCGGATCTGGACGGCCTGACCGTATTCCTCGCCTCGCCGGCCTCCAACTATCTCACGGGGCAGGTCATCTACCTCGACGGCGGCTTCACCGCAAAATAGGTGAACAGCGAATGAAAGCGCTCGTATATACAGACACGCTCGAGTTGCAGTACCGCGACGAACCGGATCCCGTCCCCGGGCCCGGCGAGGCCCTGATCAAGATCGAGGCGGTCGGTATCTGCGGTTCGGACATGCACGCCTACCACGGACATGACGAGCGCCGGGTCCCGCCGCTGATCCTCGGCCATGAGGCGGTGGGGGAGGTGCAGACCGGTTCCCTGAAGGGTCGGCGCGTCGTACTCAATCCACTGATGACCTGTGGAGTCTGTGACTACTGCCAGGGCGGGCGGTCCAACCTGTGTGCGAAGCGCGAGCTTATCGGTATGCGGCTTGCCGGCGCCTTTGCGCAGTACATCGCGATTCCGGAACGGAACCTGCTCGACATGCCGCAGGAGATGGATCCCGTGGTTGCCAGTCTTACCGAGCCTGCCGCCACCTCGCTGCATGCGATCTATCTGGCAGAAAGGGTGCTTCACCGACCGATCTCGGAATGCCGTGCTCTGGTGATGGGCGGAGGTTCTATCGGGGCCTTCGCAGCGCTGATGCTCAGCGACAAGGGTTGTCAGGACATCTGCCTTGGCGATACCAATCCACTGCGCAGGCAGACGGCGCAAAGTCTCGGATGCTGCGAAGTCTACGATCCTTTGGGGGCTGACCTGCCTGACGAAAACAGCTTCGATCTGGTCATCGATGCGGTCGGCAGCGGTCGCACGCGCGCCGCCTCATGTCGTTTCGTCAGAGCGGGTGGCGTTATTTCCCATGTCGGACTGCAGGACAACGAGCCCGGCCTTGACACCCGCCGGATGACCCTCGAGGAAATCACCTTTCTTGGAAACTACACTTACAGCGCAGTGGATCTACGTGCCGCGATCCGGGCGCTGAACAGTGGTGCGCTGGGTCCACTAGACTGGGTCGAGACGCGGCGATTATCGGAAGGCGCGGCCGCTTTTCGCGACATTCACGAAGGCGCGGCAGCGGCACCGAAGATCGTATTGCGCCCATAGATCCGTGGACGAGCTACCGGGCGCATCGGCGGGCACTGGGTTTCGCGATGTGATGCGCGGTTGAAGAAAGCGAGGTCCTTCTGGATACCTGCAAGCTTGGGTCTAAAAGCTACACAGACGACATGAGAGGAGATGAGCATGAAAACGAAACAGTTGGCGATGATCGCACTGGCGGCGCTGATACCGATCGGCTCGGCGGCCGCCGATTATCCGACCAAACCCCTAAACTACATTATCCCGTTCGGCCCCGGCGGCGAATCGGACATCACGGCGCGGCACCAGCAATCGTTCTTCAAGGACAAGTTCGGCCAGGATCTGGTCATCTCATACAAGCCGGGCGGCGGCGGTGCCGTGGGGTGGTCGCAGCTCAACAGCACCAAGGGTGACGGCTACACCATCATGGGCATCAACTTGCCGCACATTATCGTCAAGCCGATGCAAAAAGACGTCGGTTTCAAGACCGATGACATCACCGGGGTCTACATGTTTCACTACACGCCGGACGCCTTGGTCGTCCGCGCCGACAGCGATTTCAAGACCCTGCAGGACGTCATCGATTATGCGAAGGCAAATCCGGGTAAGCTGACCCTCTCCGGATCCGGCAAGGGGACGGCCAATCACCTGGCACAGATCCAGTTCGACGACATGGCCGGCATCAAGACTACCTATGTCGCGTTCAAAGGGACCGGAAAGGCCGTCGCGGCGCTGCTCGGTGACCAGGTGAAGGCCGAGTGGGGCTATACCTCGGTCGGCGCCAAGCATGAGGGCAAGGTGCGCCTGCTCGCCGTCGCGATGGAAGAGCGGCATCCGAAGTTTCCCGATGTGCCGACCTTCAAGGAGCTCGGCTTCGACCTGGTCTCCGGTGCCTACCGCGGCATCGCGGTGCCCAATTCGACGCCTGAGGAGATAAGGGTGAAGCTGTCGGAGATGATCGGTGAAATCAATGCCGATCCGGAATTCCGCAAGCGCATGGAGAACGACGGCATGGCGCTGCTCGACGTCGATTACGCCGGCATGCAGTCCTTTATGGAAGAGAAGAAGGCGGTCTATGGCAAAGCGGCCCGCGATGCCGGTGTCGTGCAGTGAGTCTCCGGCTATCCGTCTGACGACCGGACCGGGAGGTAGCGACCATGCCTGGGATCGAGTATCTGCTGGAGGCCCTGACCCCGTTCAACATCCTGCTCGCGCTGGGCGGTGTGATTGCGGGGACCGTTATCGGCTCTCTACCAGGTCTGACCGCCACCATGGCCGTTGCCGTCCTGGTCCCGATTACCTTCACAATGCCACCGGCATCCGCCCTCATCCTGATGGGTGCGATCTACACCGGGGCTATCTACGGCGGCGCCTACGCCGCCATTTTGTTGAACACCCCGGGGACACCATCGGCGATCGCGACGACATTCGATGGTTTCCCGATGGCCAAGCGCGGTGACGGTGACCTGGCCGTCACGCTGGCCTGTCTCGCGTCGGTGGTCGGTGGTCTGGTCGGTGCCGTATTCCTGCTGATGCTGGCGCCGCCGCTGGCCGATGTCGCGTTGGCGTTCGGGCCGGTCGAATATTTCTGGCTGGCGGTATTCGGCCTGACGCTGATATCCGCGCTGTCGGAAGGCAATCTACTCAAGGGCCTGATCGGTGCGTGTTTCGGCCTGTTGCTGGCCTGTGTCGGCGTGGCCGAGATCAGCGCCGATATCCGCTTCACCTTCGGCAGCCAGACACTGTTGGGGGGTATCGAGACGGTCAGCGCGCTGATCGGGCTGTACTGCATACCCGTGTTGATCGACATGGTCGCCACACCCGACAAACACCTGAAGGTCACGCACCAGCCGCGCGGTTTTCGCTTCCTCGAGGCGATGGCGATTTCCTGGAAACACAAGATCAATCTGCTGCGCAGTTCGGTGGTTGGTACGCTGGTCGGCATCCTGCCCGGTGCCGGTGGCTCGATCGCCGGCCTGGTGGCATATTCCGAGGCGCGGCGCAGTTCGAAGCGCTCGGAGCACTTCGGCAAGGGTGAACCAGAGGGCATCCAGGCGACTGAGTCGGCCAACAATGCGACGGTAGGCGGCGGCTTCATCCCGACACTGGTGCTCGGTATCCCGGGTACGCCGCCCGATGCGGTTATCCTTGGTGCGCTGTTGATCCAGGGCGTGCGCACCGGTCCCAACTTGTTTACCAGTGAAGGCTCGATCGTCTTCACCTTCATCTACGGGCTGTTCCTGGCGACCATCCTGATGCTGCCCACCGGGCTTGTCATAGGGCGATATGCGTACAAGACCATCATCACCGTGCCCAAGGCCATGCTGGTGCCGACGGTCGCCTTCATGACGATGATCGGCACCTATGCTATCCGCAACAGCATCTCGGACGTCGTGGTCATGATCGTGCTGGGCGTGGTCGGCTGGGTGCTGAACCGTCTGGGCTTCAGTCCGTCACCAATCGTGTTGGGCCTGATCCTCGGCAGTATCGCCGAGCAGGGTTTCGTACAGGCCTGGACGATTGGTGCGGCGACAGAAGACCTGGTCGGAATGTTTTTCGGTCGGCCAATCAGCCTTGCGATAATCGCGCTGATCCTGTTGTCGTTGTTCTACCCGTTTGTCAGGTCACGCTGGTTGGGGAGCTCGAGGAGGAAGGTCCGTGCCGACTGACGGTGATTCGGCGCCGCAAGGCCGCGATGTCGGCGGCATGGTGATGGCGGTGGTGTTCATCCTGCTGGCGGCACTGTCGCTATGGGATACGACCACGATGGCCGACGCCGACTCCTACGTATTTCCGCGCGCTATTGCGGTCGCAATGATCGCGTTCTCGATCGCGCTGATCGTCTGGAACCTCGTGCGGCCATCCCCAGGCAATGGCACGGTCGTCGTGGGCGCGTCGACGCCGCGACGCATCGGCCTGGTCGCGGCGATGTTGGTCGGCACGGCATTGATGCCTTATGTCGGTTTCTTACTGTCCGGCCTGGTGGTGTTCGCAGCCATCATCTGGATTTCGATGTATGACCCGTGGACGCGCTTTCGTCTGATCGTCTACCCGTTGGTGGGCATCGGAATCGTGATCGGCTTCTACACCATATTTGCCAAGGTGCTGTTGGTGCCACTGCCGACCGGACTCCTGTTCGACTAGGGAGATCCTGCAGGAGCGGCGAGTTGATCTTCATCGGAGAATATCGATGACGGATGTGGTGATCTGCGAATTCATGGACCAGGCAGCGGTCGATGGTCTGGCCGCAGAATTCGACGTGATGTATGACCCGGGCCTTGTCGACCGTCCGGACGCGCTGGAGGCGGTGGTCGCCGGCGCGCGGGCGCTGGTGGTTCGCAATCGGACCCAGGTGCGCGGTGCCTTGCTCGACGCGGCCAGCTCGTTGCAGGTGGTCGGGCGCCTCGGTGTCGGGCTGGACAATATCGACCTGGCTGCCTGCGAGCGGCGCGGCATAGACGTGTGTCCGGCTACCGGCGCCAACGATGTCGCCGTGGCCGAGTATGTCATTGCGACGGCGATGCTGCTGTTGCGCAATGCGTACCTGGCAGGCCCCGACGTGGTCGCCGGTGAGTGGCCGCGCCAGCGCTGCATGGGCCGGGAGACCGGCGGCAAGGTGCTGGGCCTGGTCGGTTTCGGCGGCATAGCGCGCGAGACCGCGCGGCGGGCCCGGGCGCTGGGCATGCACATCATGGCGCATGACCCATTCGTCGCCGACGAAGACCCGGCCTGGCATGACGTCGAGCGATCCGACCTGGACGTTCTGCTGTCCCGGTCCGATGTCGTGAGCCTGCACGTCCCGCTGACGGGCGTGACGCGGGGGCTGCTCGATGCGCAGAGGATCGGAGGTATGAAACGGGGCGCGGTGTTGATCAATACCGCACGCGGCGGCACGGTCGATGAAGATGCGGTGATCGATGCGCTCAAGTCGGGCCAGCTGGGCGGCGCCGCACTCGACGTGTTCGAAAGCGAGCCGGTGAGTGCCGCCTCCGGCGCGCGTTTCACCGGTATCGCCAACCTTGTGTTGACCCCGCACATTGCCGGTGTCACGCAGGAATCCAACGTCCGGGTCAGCGCGGTGACTGCCGATAACGTACGCAGGGTGTTGATCGAGCGATGAGCGGCGTCACGCTGAGTATCGAGCAGGCCGAGTCGCTTGCGCGCGAGGTACTGACAAAGCATGCGACGAGTAAGGCGAATGCGACCTGCGTCGCCCGTGCGTTGGTAGCCGCCGAGATGGATGGACAAAAGGGTCACGGCCTTTCACGCCTGCCGTCTTACGCCGCGCAGGCGGCATCCGGCAAGGTCGATGGGCATGCCCTGCCGGTCCTGGCGTCGACTGCGGCCGCGGCAGCACGCATCGACGCGCGCAACGGCTTTGCCTTTCCGGCCCTGTCACTGGCCGTCGAGACGCTGACGCACCGGGTTGCGGAGACCGGCATCGCCGCAGCGGCCATATATCGCTCGCACCACTTCGGACAGGCCGGCTATCACGTCGAGCAGTTGGCGGCCGTCGGGCTGATCGGCCTGGTATTCGGCAATAGCCCGA
>JASFJQ010000152.1:0-5738 GCA_050121305.1 Chromatiaceae bacterium | reverse complement strand
TGACGCCCGAGGCCTGGATCTATCTGGAACAGGACGCGACCCGGCCCTGGCCTGTACTCCCGTCGAACTGGTCTCTCCATAGGGAGGGCAGGGCGGGCCAGTCGGCACAGCGTCTGTTGCGGCGCAACAGCCCGGGCTAGCCCCGAAATCTCACCGCCAGGACCGCGATAGGCCAGCGGCGGAATCAGGTTGTCATTGTTCGGAGTAGGGTTATGTGGGCTCATAACGCTTCAGGTTCAAGCGCTTACCAGGGAGTCGTTGGCCGGCCAGTGAGATTTTCGGGCTAGACTATGACAGCTTCTTGTCACTCGAGGACGGGGTTGCCGCTGCTGCGATTCGCCGTGCGGCCCTGATGATGCGCAATGAAAAAAGCTGTCTATCCCGGTACGTTTGACCCGATCACCAACGGCCACAGCGATCTGGTATCGCGAGCGGCGCGGCTGTTCGATCAGATCGTGGTCGCGGTGGCGAAAGACACCGCCAAGGCCCCGGTCTGCGATGTCGCGGCGCGCGTAGATCTGGCGCGGGTGGCGTTGGCCGACATCCCCAATGTCGAGGTGGTGCCTTTCGAGGGTCTGTTGGTCGATTTTTGCCGCAGCCACGGTGCAGGCATCGTTATCCGCGGGCTGCGGGCGGTATCAGACTTTGAATTCGAGTTTCAGTTGGCCAGTATGAACCGCCGCCTGGCACCCGAGATTGAGACAATCTTTCTGACGCCGGCCGAGCAGTATGCCTTTATCTCCTCGACCTTGGTAAGGGAAATCGCCCGACTGGGTGGGGATGTGTCAGAATTCGTGCACCCCGAGGTGCAGCGGCTGTTCGATAGCAGGCGCTGCGTTTGACGCCCGGTCCTGCGAACAGTTGTAGGGAGTTCCCAGTATGGCCCTGATGATCACCGACGAATGCATCAACTGCGATGTCTGCGAGCCTGAGTGCCCGAATGGCGCAATCTCGCAGGGAGATGAGATCTACGAGATCGATCCGGCCCTGTGCACCGAGTGTGTCGGACATTACGACACCTCGCAATGCGTCGAGGTCTGCCCGGTCGACTGCATCCCGCACGATCCGGATGTGGTCGAGACCCAGGAAGAGCTGATGGCCAAGTACGAGCGCATAACCGCCGCCAGTGCCTGATCGACCGCGCATACATCGCGTGCGAAAGGCTCCGTTGCGGAGCCTTTTCGTTTTCTGCCTGATTCTTGTTACGGCCGCTGTCGGCGCGACCGGCAGACCCGCGGCGGATGCGATTGCGACCGCCCACCCGCTCGCAACCGAGGCCGGGCGTCTGATACTGGAGGCCGGGGGTAACGCCTTCGATGCGGCAGTCGCGATCACCGCCGCGCTGGCGGTCGTGGAGCCCTATGGATCGGGACTCGGCGGCGGTGGCTTTTGGTTGCTGCATCGCGCACGCGACGGCCGTCAGGTCATGATCGACGGACGTGAACGCGCGCCGCTGGCGGCCCGCGCCGACATGTATCTCGATGCCCAGGGCGAGGTGATCCCGGGCGCCTCGATCGACGGGCCACTGGCCGCCGGAATCCCGGGCACCCCGGCGGCGCTGGCGCATATCGCGCGCCACTACGGGCGTCTGCCATTGGCGGTCAGCCTGTCGCCGGCCATCGGCCTGGCGCGCGAGGGCTTTCCGATCGATGCCGTCTATCGTCGGATGGCCGGTTTTCGTCTGCAGGCCCTGCGCCGTTTCCCGGCGGCCCGGGATCAGTTCCTGGTCGACGGCGAGATACCGCCGCTGGGGCACGTGCTGCGGCAGCCAGCGCTGGCCGCGACCTTGACCGCGATCGCCGACGCCGGTGCTGCCGGTTTCTACCACGGCGAGATCGGCGCCCGGCTGGTCGCCGCGGTGCGCGCCGCAGGTGGGATATGGTCGGCCGAAGACCTGCAGGCGTATCGCGTGATCGAGCGCACACCGATTGTCGTGCACTATCGCAACCACCGGGTAGTCAGCGCCAGCCTGCCATCGTCCGGCGGGGTGCTGCTGGCCCAGATGCTGAATATGCTGCGTGCACGACCGCTCGGCGAGCTGTCTGCGGCCGATCGGGTACATCTCTTGGTGGAGGTCATGCGTCGCGCCTATGCCGACCGCGCCGCCTACCTCGGCGACAGCGACTATGTCCCCGTGCCGCTGGCCGGGTTGCTCAGCCCCGCCTATGCCTTTCGTCGCGCGCAGACTATCGATATGGCGCGCGCTATGCCGAGTGTTGCGCCATCCGTGGGGACAGGCGAGGGACGGGAGACGACCCATTTTTCGGTCCTGGATCGTGAGGGCAATCGGGTCGCCGCGACGCTCAGTATCAACTACCCGTTCGGCGCCTGTTTCGTGGCCGACGGCACCGGCGTGCTGCTGAATGACGAAATGGACGATTTCTCCGCCAAGCCCGGTGCCGCGAATGCCTATGGGCTGCGGGGCAATCAGGCCAACGCGATCGCACCCGGGAAACGCATGCTCTCGAGTATGTCGCCGACCTTCGTCGAGAGTGAACAGCGCGTCGCGATCCTCGGCACGCCGGGAGGGTCACGCATCATCAGCATGGTCCTGCTCGGGTTGCTCGATGCGATTGAAGGCCGTCCGGTCGACGACTGGGTGGCTCGTGGCCGTTTTCACCATCAGCACCTGCCCGATCGAATCGACATCGAACCAGGGGCGCTGCAGACGCAGGTCATCGATGACCTGAAACGACGCGGGCATCAGGTCCGACAACTCGACGACCCCTATGGCAACATGCAGGCCATCCTTTGGGATCGTCGCAGCGGCCAGGTGACCGCCGCCTCCGATCCTCGCGGCATCGGCAGTACGGCCCTGATGCCCCGTTCTCCCGTTCCGGCGATCCGGGGGCGTGCGGCCGGGATGCCCCTCAGGGCCGAACGTCGCCCTCCTTGAGCACACCTTCGAGACTCGCATAATAGGCGGCGAGGTTCTCGAGGTCCTCCTCGGACAGCGGCGCTACCATCCCCTGCATCACCGCATTCTTGCGTTCCCCGGACTTGTAGGCCTTGAGGGCGTGCAGCAGATAGTCTTCGTACTGACCGCCGATGTGCGGGTAGATCGGTATCGCGCTGACGCCGGTCTCGCCGTGACAGGCGATGCAGGTGGTGGCCTTCTCTTTACCCAGTGCAGGATCGCCGCCGGCATGGGCCAGCGTCGTGCCGAGCGCCAATGCGGCCGCAGTCGAAATCAATAGCCGATTCATCGTCATCCCCCTCACTTTCCCTGGCCCTGCCAGAACGCGGCGATGTCCACCATGTCCTGTTCGCTCATGCTCAGCGCCTGGGCATTCATCGTCGGATGATTGCGCTGATTGTCTCGGTAGGCCTTGAGCGCGGCCACGATGTAGTCCGCCTGCTGACCGCTGATCTTGGGTACATGATAGGTCGGGTAGGTGTTGTGATACGTGGGGATGCCATGGCATCCCAGGCAGGACTCTGACTTGACGCGCCCGGCAGCGGCATCACCAGCGGCCAGCCCGGCCGGCGATGCCACCAGCAGACTGACCGCGGCTGCAGCGAGTAAGGATCTCATGGTGTTTTCTCCTGTGCGGTTCGTCATTGTTGAGCGATACCTCGCGTGCGGGCGGTAATTACCCAGCCCGCTGCATTCTAGAGACCCGGACGGTGGCTGCATAGGCGCCGGGCGCAAGCTTTTTTGCTGCGGCTGCAAGGAAAGCTTATAGGGCGGTCGCGGCTCAGTGCTGGCACGACGGGCAATAGGCGCTCGCCCGCTGCCCGATCGCACGGGACTTGAGCCGCGTTCCGCAGCGTTTGCACGGCTGCCCCGCCCGCCCGTAGACAAACAGCTCCTGGGCAAAGTAGCCCGGCTGTCCGGATTCGTTCAGAAAGTCGCGCAGGGTCGTGCCGCCGCGCGCAATCGCGTAATCGAGCACGGCCTTGACCTCGCCGACCAGCTGTTCGAGTCGCGGACGCGAGATCCGTCGGCAGCTGCGCTGTGGGTGGATACCGGCACGAAACAGCGCCTCAGTGGCGTAGATATTGCCGACACCGACCACGACATGCCCGTCCATCAGCAGCGCCTTGATGGCGATCCGCCGGTGGCGCGCCACGGCATGCAGGTAGGCGCCATCGAACGCGGTCGACAGGGGCTCCGGGCCCAGGTCTCGAAGGCGCGGGTGCGCGAGCGGGTCGTCTTCGGTCCATAGCATGGCGCCGAAGCGACGCGGGTCGTGCAGACGCAGACATTGCTCGCCGAACAGCACATCGACATGGTCGTGGGTCCGCGGCGGGCTGGCTGCGGGCAGCAGACGCAGACTGCCGGACATGCCGAGATGGACGATCAGGGTGCCACGCTCCAGGTATATCAGCAGATATTTGCCCCGCCGTTCAACAGCTTGTACGCGCTGTCCCACCACTAGCCGTCCCAGCGGCGGCACTGGCCAGCGCAGCTGCGGCTGGCGAACCACCGCGCCGGTGATGACCCGTTGCATCAGATATGGCGCGATACCGCGACGGGTGGTCTCGACCTCGGGGAGTTCCGGCATCTTTTAGCGGGCGACAAAGTGCTGCGCCGGCAGCGAGAGCAGATTGAAGTAGACATCGTCGATCACCCGCACCTCGTCATCGAATAAGACGTAGCGATAGTGCTGGGTGGGATCCCGATCACCGAACGTCAGCCGGGTATCGTCGATCTGCAGCACTGCGGCCGGCGGGTCCAGACCGAATTGCGCCAGGTCTGGCCCGGCCGGGAAGCGTTGCAGCACCGGTGCGCGGGCCACCGCCAACAACTGTGCGACGCGTTGTTCATCGGCCGCGGCCGATCGTGGATGGACCAGCCGCCAGGCCCCGCCTTCGCGCTGCAATGCCAACCGTAGCTCGCGCGCGCGCTCGACCCGCAATACGGTCGCTGTTGTGGGCGAAAGGTCGGTCAGGGTGGCGGTCTGCGCGGAATCCACCGGCCAGTGATCGACGACCAGCAGGACCAACGCACAGGCGGCGAGGGCCAGATTGGCCTGGGTCCACCGGTTCACGCCTGACGCCGCCGGTGTCGCGACCACAGGCCGAGCGCGAGATAGACGGCCGGCAACAGGCCCATCAGTACGAGTGCGAGGACACCGGCGATCTGCGGAGACCAGTCGATGTCGAGGTCCTGCGCCGGGGTAGGCGCGGCCAGCGCCGCATTGTCGCTGAGCCAGTGCAGCAGGCCCAGCGCGAGCGTCAGGTTGTCGGCCTGCCCGATCTGGTCGTTGCCGAGGAACTCGCGGCTGCCCAGGACCACGACCCGCTGGTCCAGGTCATTGCCGCTGCGCTGCAGCGCCACAGCGACGGTAATCGGGCCCGCGTTCTCCCCCAGTTCGGGGTTTCGCGTTATCTGCCCGCGCAGGTCGCCGGTTTCGTTCCAACTGCGCGGGCTGCTCTCGAGACGCGCCGTGGGCCACCAGTCGGGGTGCTCGCCGATGCGCAGTCCGCGTGCATGCTTCATGATGGCGTGGCCGTCGGGCGGCTGTGGCAGCAGCGCCACCGGGTATTCACTGATCATGGCGTTGTCGGGGCTCTCCAGGCCATAGCTGGCCGCTGCCGCATCCACCACGATACCCGGCAGCAGACTGATGCCGAATTGATCCTCGATCCAGGGCGAGGGGCCGTCGCCGACCAGCCACAGCAGGCTGCCGCCGTCGGCGAGAAAGCGCGAGATCAGGTCCTCGACGGCGGGTGAATAGCGCCGCTGCGGTCCGCTGACCAGCAGCACCGCCGTGTTGTCGGGGATGCTGTCG
>JASFJQ010000151.1:0-5772 GCA_050121305.1 Chromatiaceae bacterium | reverse complement strand
GTCTCGCTCCGGCAGAGATCGCGCACCTGCTGGAGTCGCTGCCACCCGGTGAGCGCGAAATCATCTGGAACCTGGTCGATGAAGAGCAGGACGGTCAGATTCTGCTGCTGGTCACCGACGAGGTGCGCGCCTCGCTGATCCGGCATATGGATACCGCGGAACTGCTGGCGGCGACCGAGAAACTCGACCTCGACGATCTGGCTGACCTGGTCCAGCAGATGCCCGCGGCGATCACGGCCCAGGTGATGGACGCCCTGGATGACCAGCGACGCAATCGGCTCGAGGCCGTGCTCTCCTACTCGGAAGACACCGCCGGCGGCCTGATGAACCTGGACACCGTCACGGTCCGCCCGGAGGTCACCCTGGATGTCGTGCTGCGCTATCTGCGGCGCCTCGGTGACAACGTCCCGAGCGACACCGACAAGCTGTTCGTTGTGAATCGTGATGACAGCTATCTCGGCGTACTGCGTCTGTCGCAGCTGGTGTCGCGCGATCCTGACGATACCGTGGCCGAGGCGATGAGCTTGAACATGCAGCCCATTCGGGCAGATTTGCCCACCACCGAGGTAGCGCGACGCTTCGAGGCACACGATATCTTGTCGGCGCCGGTCGTCGACAATGAGGGCCATCTGCTCGGACGTATCACCGTTGACGATGTGATCGATGTCATCCGAGAGGAAGGCGAGCACCAGTTCATGGGAGGCGCTGGCCTGTCTGAAGAGGAGGATATGTTCGCGCCGGTGTTGGCAAGCACCCGACGACGCGCGCTGTGGCTGGGCATCAACCTGGCGACCGCCTTCCTCGCCTCTTGGGTGATCGGTCAGTTCGAGGAGACGCTTTCGAAGGTCGTCGCATTGGCGGTACTGATGCCGATCGTTGCGAGTATGGGCGGGATCGCCGGTAGCCAGACCCTGACCCTGGCGATCCGCGGTATCGCGCTCGGACAGCTCAGTGGCAAGAACGCTCGGGCCCTGCTGCTGAAAGAACTGGCGGTGGGCAGTCTGAACAGCCTGATATGGGCCGTGGTGGTTGCGGTGATCGCAGGGGTCTGGTTCCAAAGCACTGCGATCGCTGTCCTGATTGCCGCCGCCATCACCATCAACCTGGTATTCGCTGCGGTGACCGGGTCGGTGCTGCCGCTGCTGTTGGAGCGCGTCGGCATCGACCCGGCGCTCGCCGGATCCGTCTTGCTTACAACCGTCACCGACGTCGTGGGCTTTTTCGCCTTTCTTGGGCTGGCCAGCCTGTTCCTGGTATGAAGGCCGGCCACTGCATCTACCGCGAGGAAAACGAAGACACGCATCTGGAGATCTGGGAAGACGACGATCGCCGCAGCCTGTGGTTCGACGATGTCATTCTGCAGACCGAGATCAATATCCATGACCCGGCTGTGCTACCCAACCCGGTTAACCGCACGATGCTGGCGCACCTGATGTTCGGCCTCCCCCTGCAGCGCGTCCTGCTGGCCGGTTGCGGCGGTGGCGCCATTGCGCGCTGGTTGCATGCGCGGGCGCCGGAGATAAAAGGAGAGGCGGTCGAAGTATCGGCGACAGTGGCGCGCCTGGCACGCGAGTATTTTGGGTTTCCGCCGTCAGACAGCAATTGGGAGCTGCAGGTCGCCGATGTCCGTGCGCACATTGCGACAAACAAAAGGCGCTACGACTACATTCTGGTTGATCTCGAGGAGAACCAGACAACCCCGCACTGGGTTACCGAGGCCACCTTCCTCGAGGGCTGTCGCGATCACCTCAGTGCGCATGGCACCTTGACGCTCAACCTGCTCCTCGACGACGCCACGAAGATCGGCGAGGCCCTGCTACGGGTTCGCCGGACGTTCGGCTCGGATATCCTGCTACTCGGCAATCCGGATCACGACAATCTGCTGGTCCTGGCATTTCGCGCGCGCACACCGCAGACGCCCTCCCGCGACGCGCTGGTTGCACAGGGCAGGCGTTGGGGTATCGACTTTGCGTCTATGGCCGCCCGATTGACGCGGCTCAGCGCCACCGCGGCGGCACCTTGAACACCCGGCTAATCCGTCTGCGGTTTGACTGACTTGCGCTGGAAACTGGTGGCATGGCACTTCGGGCAGGGCGGGATATGCCCAGTCGCCTCGAAGTGCAATTCTTCACCACATTCAGTGCATTCGAGCACGCCGGGTGCAGTGATCTCGCCGGTTCGATAAAGGCTCGCCTTGCGTGCCTGCTCGGCAAATCCCTTCAGCGCAAGACTCGTCTGGTCTGCCATCCCCGCGAACATGTCCAGCATACGATTTTGCATCAGCTGCCAGTCAAAGCTGAGCCAGTCACGAAACTCCTGGCCAGTCTCGGCGATATAGCTCGCTGCATCCTGGAGGTCACGCTCGACATAGCGCGATACCTTTTCTGCCTCTTCGCGCGTCAGTTCCTCGAGTTCAACCGCCTTCTCGCGCGCATTGGCCAACGCCTCGCGCAGCCACGGAACAGATTTCTGCTCGGCGGTATCGGCCGCGGCATGGACGCGTTCCAGCATCGACTCGTAGGCGGTGACAAGGCGATCGACGGCGTCTTTGGGCTCTTCGTTCATAATCGTGGCTCCTCTGCTGAAAACCGACTAAGCAAGGCGGCTTCTACCTGTTGCCAAGATGGCCGGTGCAGTGCAGCCCGGCGACTCACCCTTGCGCCCTCAGGCGACCTCGCGGGAATCACCCGTCACCTTGCGCACCGCCGGATAAAGGTGCTCGGTTTCGTCCTGGATGCGATTCAGAACCATGTCGAACATCTCCTGGGTATCGTGCATGAACGCATCGTATTCTTTGATCACCAGCTCTTTGCGCTTGATCTTGCACCAGCGCTTGAGATACGCAGAAAAGATCCGATTGATCTCGCGCGAGCCACCCAGGAAACGGTTCGCGAGGTTGCTCATCTTCTGGTCGCCGGAACCGAGAAGCTTGGAGTACATGGCGTTGTCGGTCACCGCCATGTGGTCTTTCACGGCGTTGACGTACTCGAAGAAGAGATTCGCGGTGACCTCCGAATCACACAGCACCCGGTCGCCGAGCAGGTGTTGCAGGATGTTCGTGAGTTCGGTGATCTTATGGTTTTGTTGATGCAGGCTCTCGTAACTGACCATGGCGTCGTCTCCTTAATCCATCCGCTATGTCGCGGTTATAGTAATAGTTTCGATAGAAATTCCCTCGCCTACTATCAATCCCGAGGCAATTCACGGGCAAACGTCAATCGCAGAGTTTTTAATCCAGCGCAAAAAGGCCCGCAATCGTCTCGGGTGGCGACTGCAGGCCCGCTCAATCTCACAGTAATCGTCGCAAGCGGCTCCAGCGTCCGCTGTGGCGGGCCGCGCGGTAGGTAATCGGTGAGGTAAGCGGGCTAGATCGCGCGCTCATGCACGCTGCGGTATCCTTTCGCGATCATCTCCCCGTGGCTATAGCTGACCCGACATGGACCCGCAGTACAAACCAGAACAAATAGAGAACTCGGCACAGAAATTTTGGGAAGAAAATGCCTCCTTCAAGGCGGGCGAGGATCCCGATCGGGAGAAGTTCTACTGTCTATCGATGTTTCCCTACCCCAGCGGGAAGCTGCATATGGGCCACGTGCGCAACTACACCATCGGCGATGTGATCGCGCGCTATCAGCGGATGTTGGGGAAAAACGTCCTCCAGCCAATGGGTTGGGATGCCTTTGGCCTACCAGCGGAGAATGCGGCGATCAAGCACGGCCGGCCGCCCGCGGCGTGGACCTACGCAAATATCGCTGAGATGAAGGGACAATTGCAGCGCCTCGGCTTCGGTTACGACTGGGACCGCGAGCTGGCGACCTGCGACCCGGACTACTACCGCTGGGAGCAGTGGCTGTTCACCCGCCTGATCGAGAAGGGACTGGCCTATCGCAAGACCGCGACGGTCAACTGGGATCCAGTCGATCAGACCGTACTGGCCAATGAGCAGGTGATCGAGGGCAGAGGCTGGCGCTCGGGCGCTCCGGTCGAGAAACGCGATATCGAGCAATGGTTTATCCGAATCACCGATTACGCACAGGAGCTCCTCGACGGCCTCGACAGATTGCCCGGCTGGCCCGAGCAGGTTGTGGCCATGCAACGCAACTGGATCGGCCGCTCCACAGGCGTAGCGATACGGTTCGCTGTCGAGGGCAGCGGCGAGACGCTGGAGGTCTATACGACCCGCCCGGACACCCTGATGGGCGTGACCTATGTAGCAGTCGCCGCCGAGCATCCACTGGCGCTGCGCGTCGCCGACACGAATGCCGCACTGGCCGAGTTCATCGCCGAATGCCGCCACGGCGGCATCAGTGAGGCCGAGCTCGAGACGATGGAAAAGCGGGGTATGCCGCTCGGGATGCATGCGCTGCACCCGGTCAGCGGAGAGCGCGTCCCTGTCTTTGCGGCCAACTTCGTGTTGATGGGATACGGTACTGGTGCCGTAATGGCAGTCCCTGCCCATGATCAACGCGACTGGGAGTTCGCTGACAAGTACGGAATAGAGAAGCGCCAGGTGATTTTTGATCGCGACGGCCACGAATGCGGTATCGAACGGGCGGCCTTCGTCGACAAGGGTGTACTCGCCAATTCAGCGCCGTTCGATGGGCTGAGTTCCGACGCGGCCTTCGATGCCATCGCGGCGTGGCTCGAAAAGCATCACAAGGGCGAGCGCCGAGTCAATTTTCGGCTGCGCGACTGGGGCGTATCCCGGCAGCGCTACTGGGGCTGTCCGATCCCGGTAATACACAAGGCAGATGGCTCGATCGAGCCTGCCGGCGATCTACCGGTGCGCCTGCCCGAAGACGTCGTGGTCGACGGTTCGGGTTCACCACTGAACCACATGCCGTCCTTTTACGACCTCGGTAACGGTGACCGGCGCGAAACGGACACCTTCGACACCTTTTTCGAGTCCAGCTGGTACTACGCCCGCTATTGCTGTCCGGATGCCGACAGCAGCATGCTGGACGAGCGGGCCAACTACTGGCTGCCGGTCGACCAGTACGTCGGCGGTATCGAACACGCCATCCTGCACCTGCTGTATGCCCGATTCTTCAACAAACTCATGCGAGACGAAGGTCTAGTCGAGTGTGACGAGCCATTCAGCCGCCTATTGACCCAGGGCATGGTCGTCGCCGAGACCTATTGTCGGGTCGGACCCGACGGTGCCAAAGAATGGTTCAACCCGGCGGACGTCGAGGTAGAGCGCGACGACAGGGGCCGGGCGGTGCGCGCAGTCGCCAAGTCCGATGGGGAACCAGTCACCCCGGGCGGCATCGAGAAGATGTCGAAATCGAAGAATAATGGCGTCGATCCGCAGCTATTGATCGACCGTTACGGTGCGGATACCGTTCGTCTCTATACCATGTTCACCGCCCCGCCCGACCAATCGCTCGAATGGTCGGATGAGGGCGTCGAGGGGGCTCATCGATTCCTCAAACGCCTCTGGACTTTGGGTCTGCGACTCGCACAAGATGCCAAGGACGCCGGCCTTCCGGACCAGGGCAGCAGCTGCGCCGAGGCGCGACGTGAATTGCATGGCACGCTGCAAAAGGCGCTGTTCGACTACGAGCGCCAGCAGTACAACACCGTCGTCTCGGCCTGCATGACCATGGCCAACATCCTCGCTCGACTCGACGATTCAGCAGACGCAGCCAAGGTGCGGCGCGAGGGGTTCGGCGTCATGCTGCGCCTGCTGTCGCCGATCGCGCCACACATCGCACACACCTTGTGGCAGGAACTCGGCTATGGCGAGGATATTCAATGCGCCGGCTGGCC
>JASFJQ010000150.1:0-5839 GCA_050121305.1 Chromatiaceae bacterium | reverse complement strand
TGGCGATACAAAAGTCTTTATCGTAGTCTTCATAGGCGCAGCGGTTGCCCTCTGCGTCCCACATCGAGACCAGCATCGGTGCCATGACCGGGTTGGTCTTTACGCCCTCGCGCAGAAACGCGAGTTGTTCCTTGGCCGTTTCCGGGTCGTCGCTGATGCCCTCGGTCGGGATCAGGCGCTTGAACACCAGGCCGTTTTCGTCAGTACCCATGAATTTGATCTTCTGGGCCGCGATATCGATGAAATTCGCCTCACGGGAATGGGGCAGGGCCTCGAGCTTGTTGTGGATCTCCTGGACCTTATTGATGAACCAGGGCTGCCAGATGTCGCCTTCTTTGACCTTCAGCGCGAACACCATCAGGTTGCCCATGCCGAAGTTGTGTTCCGCATACAGGTTGGTCGCGACATAGCGGTTGCTCGGCGGCAACAGCGTGTCGGGGTCGTTGCGGATATCCAGCTTGTGTATCTGCAGCGCGGCGACGACCGTGGCGGCCAGGAGCAGGACGATGATCGGCCAGCGCATGCGCAGCACGAAATCTGCATAGGCGTCTGCCCAGGGGTTCTCTTTGACTTTCATGGCTTATCTGTCCGTAATCCGATCCATGTCTGAGGGAAAAAAAGCGGCGCCGGCCGGGCCGAACACCGCTCTTAGCTGTTTCTTGTGCGCGGTGGCTATTCGATGATGTACTTGAAGCCCACCTGTATGTTCGAGGACTCATCGAACTGGCCGAAGGTGGTCTCGTCATCGCCCCAGTAGTGGTTGATCTCGCCGGTGACGATCAGCTGGTCGCTCAGGGTGTACTCGGCATCCAGGCGGTTCCACCAGCCGCCACCCTCTTCGTAGATGATGATATTGTTCACCCGTCCCAGCTGGTTCGGGCCAAAGGGCTTGGACAGGAACAGCGAGTAGAATTCCTTGTATTCGCGCCCTTTCTTCAGTCCGTTGGTGGTGTTCATCACCGCGGGATCACCGGTGTATTCCGAGCAACTGGCGTTCACCTGGCCCTGGGTGGTGAAGTTGCAGTCTTTGTCCTTGAAATCCAGGTTGATGAACTGGATGAACTGACCGCTGACCAACAGATTGGTCAACACGGTCGCATCGAGGCCGACCACGTATTTGAAGAAGTCGTGCTCTTCGCTCTTCAGGGCACCGACGAGGTCGCCGTTTGCGAGATTGCGACGGTTCACAACGGGTTGATTGACGTCTTTCTGATAGAGCATTTCGCCACGGACGACCAGCGGTATCTCGGCGGCCTCGGTGGCATAGTCGAACGATCCGCCCAAGTTGTGGATGCGCTCGCGGTCTTCCTCGAACACCAGCACCGGGGATCCCCCGTTGTTTGCATCGGTGACGTTGGTCGGCGCTGGGCCCGCATAGTTGGAGGGGGTGAAGGTCGCATTGGCCCCGTATAGCTGACCGGTCTTGGGGTTGCTGATCTGCAGTACCTGCGTCCCGGCGACGGTGTTGAACTTGTCGACCTTCAGCTTCTGCCCGGTGTTGGGGTCCTGCCAGCGGAGATTCAGCGACGGATTGGCGTCGTAGCCATAGAAGTAGTTGATGCTGTAGTTCAGGCCGTTGTCCAGATAGCTGCGGAAGCGGCCCCCGACGTTCGCGTCCGACGGCAGGAAATCGTCGTCATACTCGCGCTCGTACTTGGTCGTCATGCCCAGCATGGAGTTGAAGGTCGCGAAGGTGGCGTTCGGGAAGTGCTCCCAGGCCGAGTTCGGGCTTTTCACATTCCAGCCGGATTCGGCTACCGTGGCCGCGGTCGGGTCGACGTCGATAAGGTTGGTGACGTTGTTGTTCGTGGCCTCGGTAAAGGCCTCGAGGCAGACGGCGCCATTGGCGCCGGCGCCGAACGCGGCGCAGGACGACGGCAGCATAGAGGCCGGGGTATTGACGAAGCCGTCGACGGTCGCGGATTCCGGCAAGCCGGGGTTGGCCCCTCCAAAGGGGTCGATGAAGTTGAGTCCGAACGGGTTAAAACCGCCGAAGGTATTGATGACGCCACCGAAGGACGCGCCCATATTGAAGAAGCCGTTCACGCCGCCGGTGATCACATCCACACCCTTGAAGATGAAGGGATGGCCCCTGTCCTGGCCCTTCATCTGGCCGTTGCCGATAAAGGCCTTGCCGGTCGGAGACGACGAGCTATCGGCGACGACGCTGCGGTTGGCGCCGCTGTTGACGGTCCACAGGCCGGGGATCTTGTTGGTCTCGGCCTGCGACAAGATGAACTGGACGTTGCCGCGCTCGCCGATATAGCGTTCGGCGTTGATCATCCACACCGGGATGCGCGAGTCCTCGAACGCGTTTTGATTCAGCTCGCGGTAGTCGGTCGGGTTGACGATGTCGAGCAGCTTGATACCGTCCGCGGTCCCCCAGACCACCTGCTGCTTGCCGAGGCGCAGGTCCCAGTCGCCGACGTTGGTGTCCATGTAGAGCTCGCGCAGATAGTCGTTCTGGGTGTAATTGCGGTGGTAGGCGTAATCGTCGTTGGGCACCGCGGCCCCGGTGACGACGACCGGACGCAATTCGGCATGCCAAGAGGACTCTTCACCGACGTCGCCATTGATGAAGATGCGCGCCGAGTTCTCGAATTTCATCAGATCGCCGCCGCCGTGATCACGGTCGTCGTTCGTGCTCCGCGCCTCGCCGGTCACCTGGCCGGACCCGGTGTAGAAGGCCGTCTCGTTTCTCAGTTCCGCGGAGACCTCGAGGCCGGCGAAGTCGTAGGCGGCATGGGCAGCAAATGGTGCCGTGATCAGCGCGGCGATGGTTAGCCCCAAGGGTGATTTGCTAGACATTTCTTAACTCCCCGCGCGCTCAGCGCGCCTGTCATGGTGTGCCGGGGTTTGACCCCGGCTACGCGTTTTACTCTGGCTTGTGCTTATCAGCGCTTGATCTTGCGCAGCGTCTTCTCTGACCACCAGTCAGCGTCATAGCTGGCGTCGACCGTATTGACGTTGCTCGGGATCACGGCCCAGGTCTGGTTGCCGGTGGCCAGGGTCTTGCCATACCAGTAGCCCCAGCCGACCGCGCGCGGATCGTCGCTCTTGCCGAGCGGTATCCAATTGCGATCGATCACTTTGACCATCTCGCCGTCCTTGAAGTACTCGGAGCGGTAGTCGGCAAAGGTCTTGGCGTCGATGTAGGTAATCCGGTGGTCGTACCACCAGTTCTCGAACTTGGTCGTGCTCTTGATCTTGTAGATCTCTTTGCCCTTGTGCTCGCAGGCACCGGATTTCGGCAGATCCTTGGTGTAGCGGGTCTGCTCGTCGTCGGCGAAGGCGATATACCCCAGGCAGTCGTTAAAGGCCTCTTTACCCAGCATCTCGTGGGTCTCGTGGAAGGGCTTGCGCAGGGTGACGTCACCGAAGGTGAAGTCCGAGCCGCCCCAGGCGTCGTCGTGCGCGGGCTCGGCGAAACGGCGGATCTTGCGCAGCGCCGGCAGCCAGATCATATAGGACTGGCTCTTGGCGTCGTCCTGATAGTCGGTGATCAGCATACCGGTGCCCTTGAGCTTGCCGGAACGGAAGATCGCCAGATCCTGCGCCTTGATGGGGTCGTCGGCGGCATAATCGTTGTTCAGATAGCGTTCCAGGGTGTTCGTAGTGGGCGTCTTGCCCTCACCCTTGATCACCAGCACGGTGATGTCTCTGTCCTCTTTGGTGATCGCGTAGTTGTTGAAGGCGTAGAAGTGGTTGACGAAATAGACCTGGTCCATGACCTGTTCAGCGGTCAAATCGCCGCTGGGGTACGGCAGATCCTTGGGCACGGCGGCGGTGGCGGTGAACGAAACGGTGGTCGCCAAGGCGAAGGCGGCGACGCTGGCCCGAACGGCTTTGCGCATGGTCATTCCTCTCTGCGATAAGGGGTATAAGATTTCCTTCCGCCCGGTGGGTCAGGCGATCGTCGGGCGCCCTGGGACTACAGTCACCTTGGCGATCTGCCTGGGCACTGCCGGCTCCCGGAAGACGCGGACTTCATGTTCTTTTTCAGCGCTTTGTCGATAGAAGCGTACAATGCGGTTTGTCAATTTTCCACAAATTTAATGGTAAATATTGTGCGACGTCAAAAAAACCTGGCCTGAAAATTTCACCGTCTCTAGTCAGGGGTGTGCCCCGTCATAGTCAGGGTGTCGGGGGTGCAGCAGGAAATCGGTGAGATTTGCAGGCGAGGGCACCGCCAGCGAGGCGGGTCAGGCGTGTGGAAGCGGGCGACGGCCGATACTGTAGTGGGTCAGGCCCGCGCTGGTGACGGCCTTGGGGTCGTAGATGTTGCGGCCATCAAAGACCGCCGGGTAGTTGAGCCTTTCGCGGATGTCGTCGAAATCCGGGCTGCGGAACTCGATCCACTCGGTAACTACCGCCAGCACATCGGCGCCCTCGAGGGCCTCTTCTGCGCGTGGGCAGATTTCAAGGTCCTGGCGATTTCCGTAGAGGCGCCGGGCCTCATCGCCGGCAATCGGATCGAAGGCCCGTACCCTGGCGCCAGCCTCCCAGAGTGCCTCCATTAAGGTGCGACTGGATGCAGCCCGCATATCGTCAGTATTCGGCTTGAAGGCCAAGCCCCACAGCGCGATGACCTTGCCCGTCAGCTGGCCGTTGAAGTACTGCCGGATTTTGTCGAACAGCAGCGACTTTTGCCTGTTATTGACCGCCTCCACCGCATTGAGGAGCTGCGGTCGGTAGCCGGCGTCGAGCGCGGTGCGCTCCAGTGCCTGAACGTCTTTGGGGAAACACGATCCACCGTAGCCGCAGCCGGGATAGATGAACTGAAAGCCGATGCGCGGATCGGAGCCGATTCCCACGCGGACCTGCTCGATATCGGCGCCCAGTCTCTCCGCGACGTTCGACAGCTCGTTCATGAAGCTTATCTTGGTTGCGAGCATCGCGTTGGCGGCGTATTTGGTGAGTTCGGCCGACCGGATGTCCATGAACAACAGGCGTTCATGGTTGCGGTTGAAGGGGGCGTAGAGCTGGCGCATGGCATCGATCGACCGCGGATTTTCGGTACCGACCACGATGCGGTCGGGCTTCATGAAATCGCTGATCGCTGCCCCCTCCTTGAGGAACTCGGGGTTGGACACCACGTCGAATTCCAGGCTCACGCCGCGACGTTTCAAGGCCGCGCGGATGCGCTCGGCCACTTTGTCGCCGGTCCCCACCGGCACCGTCGATTTGTCGACGACGATCTTGAAATCGCTCATGTGCTCGGCGATTGATTCGGCGACCGCCAGGACGTATTGCAGGTCCGCCGAGCCGTCCTCGTCCGGTGGCGTGCCGACGGCGATGAACTGGAGTCTGCCGAAATCGACACCGGCCTTGGCGTCGGTGGTGAACGTCAGGCGCCCCGCCGCGCGGTTGCGCTGTATCATTTCCGCCAGCCCCGGCTCATAGATCGGTACGCCACCGTTGTTCAGGAGCTCTATCTTTGCGGGGTCGACATCGATGCACATCACCTTGTTGCCGACCTCGGCGAGGCAGGCGCCGGTAACCAGTCCCACATAGCCGCTTCCGAAGATGGTAATTTTCATGACTTCTCTAATGTCCTTAAGCGGTTAGCGTCGTTGAGACCGCCGCAGGAGGCTGTCGTCGCGGGGTGATTTGGGGCGTTGCTGACGCAAACGGCGCGATCCTACCACAATCGAGACGGTGTTTTTTCGCAACCAGGAGCGCGGCGACCCGGGTGCAGTTGACACTAAAGGCGCGTTCCCACAGAATACCGCCTCTTTTTTGGAGGGGTTCCCGAGCGGTCAAAGGGATCAGACTGTAAATCTGACGGCTCAGCCTTCGGAGGTTCGAATCCTCCCCCCTCCACCAGAAAGCGGAATTT
>JASFJQ010000149.1:0-5886 GCA_050121305.1 Chromatiaceae bacterium | reverse complement strand
AGTCGGGAGGCCTGCCGCCTGCCAGGCCGCAAAGCCATCTTTGAGAACGGTGGTATTGCCGTATCCCCAGGTGCGCAGTTCCTTGTAGGCCAGCAGCGCCTCTTTGGCGGTATGGCTGTCGGCATAGACGATGATCGGCGCGCGCTGATCGGAGACGCCCGGCAGCTCTGCCACCACCTCGCGCTTGATGAAATCCTGGGTCATCCCCTGCAGCTCTGCGGTCGGCATCGCCACCGCGCCCTTGATGTGCGACTGGCCGCTCTGTGCCTTATCGCGCACGTCGAGTATCACGTGCTGGGGATCCAGGTGCTTCGCCAGCCAGCCAGGCTCGGCATGCACCGGTAGCTTGGCCTTTTTCCATCCCGGCAGACCGGCCTGGAAGCCCTTGAGATTGGTATAGCCGGCCGCCTGCGCGATCTTCACTGCATCACCGGTGTAGGGGCAGGTAGGTCCTCCGCAGTAGAACACCAGCAGCGCGTTCTTGTCCTGCGGCAACTTGGTCAGAAAATCCTCGTCCTTCGGGAAGGCCGACTTCGCGCTTGGCACGTGGGCCGCGCCGAAGCGTTTGCCTGGGCGCGCGTCGTACAGATGATAGGGTTGCCCCCCGGTCATGATGCCGAGGAGTCCCTGGACATCGATCTCCACGCCCGGCGGCAGGCCGAACACGATCTTCTTGATACTGCTGGCCGGCTTGCCGGGCTCCCGCTGTACCTCAATGAGGTCCGGCGGACCGAGCTCCTTCAGGCCGGATGCGCCGTCGTACTGGGTATTGGCATCGGTGCGGACAACGACCTTGCTGACCGACTTGTCCTTCGCCTTCACCTCGATCTGAATCGTGCCCGCCTGTTGCGAAACGGCGGCTATGCGCCCTTTGACCGTTTCCGCCTGTGCGACCCCGAGGTATGCCACGAAGGAGAGTAAAAGGAACAGCCTGTGCATGAAAGACTCCATAGATCTGTGATGATTGCGGCCGCGTGTCCTGGCGAATGCGGTCATTGGCCCGGCTGCGTACCGCGGCGTTAACTCGGCGCTATGTGGGCCGGTCTGTCGAATCCAGCGACGCCCGCCAGATTCTTCTCGATTTGCGATCGCCGCGGGCCGGCAGCCCAGTCGGCCGCCGGCCCATCAGGTCTTAATGGCAAGACCGCGGGGCAAGAGATCATTACCCCAGGGTGCTGTTTGCCTGAACGCGACTTCAGTGCGCAGCGGCCTGAACCTGACCGGCCTGGAATTCGCGCAGCGCGGCACGAAACCATTCGGCGTGTTCCGCCTCGGAATCGACTACGCGTTGGTAGACTTCGGCCTCCTTGAGGTCGCCGCGCGCCCGCGCCTGATCGCGGAAACGCGGATAGATGTCCTGATACTCGCGTTCTTCCACGGAGATCGCCACCTTCAGCGCTTTCTCGACCACGCCGTCCGGATTCTGGGCGATCAATGCGTCACAGTTGGCACGGATGGTCGTCAGCGCATCGATCGCACGCTGGGTGTCTTCGCCCCGTGCCGGTACGCCGATATCGTCGTAGAGTTCACGCAGCCAGACGGCGTGCAGCTTCTCCTCGCCGGCCACCTTCATGAACAAGGTCGCCAGCCGCGGATAACCCGCTGTCTTGGCCCAACGCGCAAATTCCGGATACATGATCTGGTTCTCGTATTCTTCGACGTCGACAAAAGACTTGGCCGTCTCGGTGCTGTCCGCGGACTGCTGTGCCGCCGCGAAACACTCGAAAATCATGTCTTCGGTAATCTCAGGTTTGCTCATTCTTCATTCTCCAGATGGTGGGTGGGCCAGGCCAGCCCAGTTTGCCTTTTGGGCAACCAAAAAATACGAAACGCGACATCGATTGTAAGCATGTCGCCAGCCATCGCAACCGATCGGACGTCTGTCGGCGACCAGGGAATCATAGTTCAAACTGGGACGCCGTCAGGCGTCGGCTGCCGCGCGCCGGCATCGTGCGCCGCAGGAAGATCATTGGGAGTCCCCTGCCTGTCCGACTTCTGTCGAAGAAACGCGCACTGCACCGGCAGTGACGCCTTGGCCAACAGTGTGAACAGCAGCAAGCCGAAGGCCCAGATGCCGAGCGATACCATGATCTCGGTGGTACTCGGAGTGTACTCGTAGATCTCGCCGATCGGCGTGGGGACGAAGGCCGGGATCACCAGGCCCATACCCTTTTCTATCCAGATGCCGACCACGGTGAGCACGAAGGCGAGGTTCATCGACACGGGGTGTCTGCGCAGCGGGTGAATCATCAATGTCACTACCGCGATCGTGAGCAATACCACAGCGGTCCAGATCCACGGTGTCAGTCCGGTGTGGCCGTCCAGGCCGAAGAATAGATAGCGGGCCGAGGCTGCGTGCTCACCCTCGTTGTAGAACTCGGTGAACAGCTCCGCCACCAGGAAAAACAGCGTAATCTGCAGCGCGATCGCGGTGACCAGCGCCAGATGATCGATCACGGACTGGCGGATTGGATAGTCGCTGATCCGGCGGATGATCTGTAGGCCGATCGCCATCAGCGCCGGACCTGAGGCGAAGGCGGAGGCAATGAATCTCGGTGCCAGCAGCGCGTTGTGCCAAAACGGCCGCGCGGAGTTCGCCGAGTACAGAAAGGCGGTCACGGTATGGATGGAGATGGCCCAGAAGATCGCCAGCAGGACCCAGGGGAAGTAGCGCGCCTGCGCGGGGTCTTTTCCCTGATAGTGGTTGTAAACGATATAGAAGGATATCCCAAGGTTCAGCAGCAGATAGCCGTTGAGCACAATGACGTCCCAGGCAAGCAGCGACTGCGGGAAATTGAACCGCCCGATGAACGGGATCAGGTGCCAGAAACGATCCGGCCGTCCCAGATCGACGACCACGAACAGGATCGCCATGGTGACGGCCGCAATCGCGATGGTGTCGCCCATCAGCACAACGTCCTTGATGTCTTTGCGGTCGAAGATATAGGCGGGTACGACCAGCATCACCGCCGCGGCGGCCACACCGACCAGGAAGGTAAAGTTGGAGATGTAAAAGCCCCAGGACACCTGATTGGTCATATTGGTCACGATCAGGCCATCGCGCAGCTGCAGGTAATAGAACCATCCGCCGACGACCATGAGTGACAACAAGGCGATGAGCCAAAGCCAATACAGCACACCGCCACGCAGCATATGGCCCAGGCTGCTGACCAGGAAGCGCATCACGCCGGGCCTGGCTTCAGTCATCGCGGAAATACCAGAATTTGGGCTCGGTGCCGAGGTCTTCCTTCAAACGAAATATCGCCTTTTTCTCGAGCACGTAGCGTATTTCGCTGTTCGGGTCGAGCAGGTTGCCAAAGATCCGGGCACCGGTCGGGCAGGCCTCCTGGCAGGCCGGCTGGCGCCCCTGGCGCGTGCGTTGCACGCAGAAATGGCATTTCTCGACCACGCCCCGCGGTCGCGGACGGTTGCCCAGGTAGTGGGTCTGGGTAGTAATGGCCTCAGGCGGCAGATCCGGCGAGCCCCAGTTGAAGTGCCGCGCCTGGTAAGGACAGGCCGTCATGCAGTAACGACAGCCGATGCACCAGTCGTAGTCCACGACTACGATGCCATCGGGCTCCATCCAAGTGGCCTCCACCGGGCATGCCTTGACGCAGGGCGGGTTGTCGCACTGCATACACTGCATGGGCAGGTAATACTTGCCCTCGACGGGCACTTCGTCGTGATCGTAGTAGTGATCGCCGTGGCGCAGGTCCGTACTGTCCCGGTCCATCTCGATGACCCGGATGTACTGGGTGTCGCGGCTTAGGTTGTTCTCCTTTACACAGGCATGTACACAGTCGCGGTAGCCGCGACACTTGGAGACATTGATGGCGTACCCGAACACGACACCATCCTGCGGCGGTGTGTTGTCGCACTGGAGGTCGACGCCATAGCGGCGTTGCGCCTTGCGCTCGATACGCGCAATGGTGTCGCGTATCTCATCCTCCGTCATGCGCTGATAGTGCTGTTGAAAAAAATCGGCAAATGCATCCGACAGCGTGCTGCCACCCCAGGCGCCGAAAGTGGCATGTGCGGCACCTGCTCCAGTTGCAAAGGCAAGACCTTGAAGAAAACGCCGGCGCGCCTGTTCGCCTGGCTTCAACGAAGGCCCTTGGTCGTCAGGATTCTTCATTCTCTGCCCGCTCTGCGGAGTCGATGGCAGCCTTACCGGCATCGCGCGGAATGCTGGTCTGCTGTTGCGCGTCTGACTTTGTCTGGCCAGCGGCGCGCCTGTGTTGCCCGGTGTCCTGCCGTCTGTCCTTGGCCACCCAGTGCGCTGGTCGCTCAAGACCCATGCGCATACCGGGCCCGGACTTCGGCGCGCGCGCCTTAAGCGCCGGTCGGTGCTGGTAGTGACAGGCAGTGCAGTTGTATACCTGACGCGTGCCTTGCCAATTGGCCTGACGCTTGCCGTGGGCGCCGAACACCCAGTCGCGCGCCTGGTCCGGATGACACTGACTGCACAGCACATAGGCATCGCTGAACTCCAGCTTCTCACCCTCGAGGGTCTTGAGCCCACCTTTGTCGTCCAGGTGGTGGCAGGTGAAGCACCAGAATTTGCCTTTGCCATGCAGGCCGTGCCGCAACTCGAAATTGTCGTGCGGTGGCTTCAGCGCGCGTGGCGTCGGATCACTCAACACCCATTGGTGGCAGTTGGAGCAGGGGTGCATGTCGGCATCGCGCTGACTGGGGATCACCTCGAAGGGCGGTGCATCTATGAATACCGCATAGGCCGGTCGCGGCACTGCGTCGAAATCCGGCCTGGCGTTCTCGACCTCGCCCGGTTTCTTGGATTTGTACGTGGTCGGCCCGCTGGGGGCGGCGGGCTGTCTCACCACCGGGGCGTCATCGAGTTCCCCGATGGCGCCCCAGTCCCAGTCATCGACGCCGCCCGAGCCTTCGGCCACGCTGGTTGCCGCGGACTGTTCCACCGCGTTGGCGGTGGACGCCAGCAGCACCAGCGCCATGGCCAGCGATGCCGCGGATCGGCCACGTTTGCGCAAGGCGACGGCCCCGGCCTAGGCGGCCAGCTTTGCGGCGCCCCGATTCACAGCCTGATCTCGGCGGATGCGGCCAGCTTCGGCTGCAGCAGATCGGCAGGAAGCTTGTCTTTCATCTTCGCCTTGATCGGGGGCAGCATCAGGTCGTACAGCGCCTCGGCGCGCACGATACTGGTGCCGGGTTCCAGCGGGATATCGTACTCGAGCGTCCGCACCTCGTTTGGTTTCAGGCGGGTATCTTTGAGCACCTGCGTGGCCGTGGGCGGCGAGGTCGGTTTGCCCGTCTCATCGCCCAAGGTGTACCAGAACGCCGCCTTGGGATCGTCCTTGATCGGATGCACCTTGTAGTTCTTCCACAACATCTTGCCGTCTTTGTCATAGGTCGCTACACGGATGAAGAAGTTGCGGAAGGGCGCGCCGGTGGGGTAGGCGTGCGGCAGGCGATTGCGCACGATCAGCGTCGCCTTGATGGTGTCGCCCTCGCGCCGCGTATCCATGCTCATCGCGAGGCCGCGAGTGATCATCTTGCCGTCGTGACCGCCGGCCATGCTGTGATCCGGAATGTTGACCATCTCCCCGGGGACCACTTCGCCATCTTTCATCTTGGGAACGCTGACGATCGCCATATGGCAGGCCTGGCAACTCACGAAATTATTCGATGTCCGGTATTCGTTGCCGGTGCGACACAACGGCGTGCCGTGGGCATTATTGCGTTTCTCGTGGCAACCCATGCAGGCGTCGTTGCTCTTGAATAGTGCGGTCTTGTTACCCTCGATCGGTACCGGGTGGTGGACCGGCGTCGGCCATGTTGCGCCTTCGGGTGTCCGCTCCGTGGTGTAACTGATCCCCGAGGGTCCGTGCAGGCTGGTCTTGTCTATCTCGT
>JASFJQ010000148.1:0-5918 GCA_050121305.1 Chromatiaceae bacterium | reverse complement strand
CCTCGTTGAAACCCAAAGCAACCAAAGCCCTGAATGATAACCCTTTCCCCGCCACCCTTGGAAATTCAACCGTGGCAGCAGGAACTCGCTGCGGCGATCACCGATGTGCACGAGTTGCTGAGTCTGCTCGAGCTGGAGGAAGGCGACCTGGTGGGCGGTGTATCGCCGGCTGCGGCCGGCGGATTCCGCCTGCGGGTGCCGCGTTACTTCGCCGGTCTGATGCGCCGTGGAGATCCGGACGATCCGCTTTTGGCGCAGGTGCTGCCGAGGGCCGCCGAGGACCATGTGGTCGAGGGATATGTAAAGGACCCGGTGGATGACCTGGCCGCCGCATGCGCGCACGGCATCCTGCAGAAATACCGGGGTCGGGCGCTGATGATCACTACCGGGGCCTGCGCCGTTCACTGCCGCTATTGTTTTCGGCGCCATTTTCCCTATGCCGAGCAATCGGTGCTGCCGCACTGGCAGGCCGCACTGCAGGCCCTGCATGCGCTGCCCGACATCAGCGAACTGATCCTCAGCGGTGGCGACCCGCTGAGCCTCGCCGATGGCCGACTGTCTCGCCTGGTCACAGCGGCGGAGGAGATCCCCCATCTGCGTCGACTGCGCATTCACACCCGGCTTCCGGTGGTGCTGCCGGCCAGGATTACGCAGAGTCTCGCGGAACTGCTGTCACACAGCCGACTGCAGACCGTCATGGTAATCCACGCCAATCACCCCAACGAAATCACCGCGGCGCTCGGCCAGGCGCTCGGTGAATTGCGCAGTCGCGGGACATCGCTGTTGAACCAGGCCGTGTTACTCAAGTCTGTCAACGATGATGCCGATACCCTCGCAGAGCTGAGTGAGTCACTGCTCGGGATCGGCGTTTTGCCCTATTACCTGCATCTGCTCGATCCCGTGGCTGGCGCTGCACACTTCGATGTGCCAGTCGAGCAGGCCCAGGGACTGCTCGAACAACTGCGGGCGCGGCTGCCCGGTTATCTGGTGCCGCGGCTGGTGCGAGAGCTCGCGGGACAGCCGTTCAAGGTCCCGATCTCGCCGCAGTGACGAAGTTTGTGCGCGACACTGCCCTTATCGGCGTGTGCTGGCTAGAATTCCCGGACAGCCAGGGCTTTTGTTCTGGCCTTGACTCGCTCTCCCGGACAGCGCCGGGGTGGTGCCAGGGAGGGTACTGCGGGACCGGCAAAAACCTGAACTGGCGGCTAACTTGACCGAATCAGACAAAAATTCGAACGAAAAAGGGGTCAACAAGGGGGGCGCGGGCGGCCAGCGCCCGTTCTTGGGTCTGCAGATCCCTAAACAATCTGCGCCCAAGGCTGACAATATCCTGCTCGACCTCAAAGAGACCGAAGCCTGGTTCAATAGCTTGCCGATGGCCAATGTCGGCGAGACCGCGCGCCAGGTCTTCAGCAGACTGGTCGAGTTCAACCGCATTGAGATCCCGGATCTGTTGCGCGCCAAAACGGTGGAAAAATTCAGACCACCGGTGGAATACATCACCACGAACCTGCAGAAATACTACGTCGATGTCGGCCTGCCACTATCGTCGAAGGGATGGAAGACGGCGTCGCTGGCACGCGAGCTGCAAAAGGAGCTGGCGATTTCCTACAAGGTCATCCTCGAACGGATGATCTCCGGCGATAGTGCCGACTTCGACCGGCGTTTGCTGGTGATTGCCTTGCATCGGGCGTTGCATTATCTCGGCCAGACGCTGCTACAGAATGCCCTGGTGTACAGCGCCTGGCCCGAGGGCATCTGGCGCGAGATCAATTTCCTGTATTCCTATGCCTCGCAGAACAGCATTCACCAGATCCCCGTGCGACCGGATGATGGAAAGTCGGTCATCAGCACCACGATCGAGGACGTCTTCAAATCACTGATGCTGTTCGCCAGCGCGACGCCGCATCGTCTGCGCCAGAGCCATGCCCGCCTGCTGTTCAGCCACATTCAGGATTGGTCGCAGTTCACGACCATATTGACAGAGGACGATGGCGGTACCAGTCTCGGCCGCTTCAACGTCGATCTGTGGACCGATTCGGCGCCGATGCACAACTCCCTGCGCACTCCGCTCCCCGGCAAGCGTATGGCCGTTCTCGACGTGCGCGAGCTGCTCAAACGGTTACGCAGCGACTTCGAGGAAGCGCCCTGGGACAGCCGCGGGAGCCTGCAATCGGGGAGCCCTGTGCTCACTCGCCCACTGCTGCGGCTGCTGATCCTCGCCTGGAGTCGTCCACCAGACCGACGCTTCGTGCGCACCAGACTCAACTTCGACCTGCAGGTTGTCGCCGGGCTGCATGCCATCCACGGCAACCTTCAGGCCGACGATCAAGCGCCCTATTCGACGACACGTACGGCGCTGTTCAAGCTCGAAGAATCCGACCCGCCAAACGGTACTCCTCGGCGAAAGATCGCCTGGTCATCCGGCAGTCTGGAGAATGTCTCGCTAACACCGCTCGACAAAGAGTTCGCGAATGACTCGGCGTTCAACGACAGCCAATTTACAAACGACAACGGCAAGCACCCCGGGGGCTCGCTGAAAGACTTTGTGGAGGAAGCTACTCCGGCCGCCAAGGAGGAAGAAGCGGCTCGCCATGCCGTGAGGACCATCAACGAAAGCGCCGGTGGCTATTGCATACGGTGGCAGGGCGACGACCTCCCGCGAGTCAAGATCGGCGAACTGATCGGTGTGGAATCACCGACCGATCGGCGACGCTATGGGCTCGGCGTGATCCGCTGGATGACCCAGCAAACTGATCGCACGCTCGATCTGGGTCTGGAAGTCGTTTCGACGCGCTGCGAGGCGGCAGAGGTGCGCGAGCCAGGTAAGCAGTCCCCGCGGAATCGCGTACCGAGCTACAAATGTCTAGTCATCAACGACACGGATCCTGCATCCAATGCCACCGCCAGTCTGGTCATGAATGCCCTGAACCTGGCAACCGGGAGCGACCTGCTGCTCTCGATCGGTGGCACCGAGCGCCTGATTCGTCTAACCAAAGTGGTCGAATTCAGTAGCGCATTCGCACGTTACCATTTCGAGTTCGTGAAGTCCGAGGAGGAGACGCCGGCCGACGGCAGCCGCCCGGAAGACGAATTCAGCGATCTCTGGAACAGCCTCTAGGATGCTGCGCCAGGGTCTCCGATTGATGCCGTCGCCGATTTGTCGGTGCCTTGGTAGGGAGATGTTCCTTTATGGCCGCTAACGCTCAACTCGTGTTCCAGAATCCCGACACGACCGACAATCCGGTCGAGATGATCGTGGTCGGCTGCTCGCTGGGCATTGCTGACGGCTTCGCAACCACGTTGCGCAACCAGGGCCAGGCCGCGCATCTCAATATTGCCGAAAGCCTGCAAGAACTCGAAGAGCTATTGGCTGGAATGCGTTGCCGGCTTGCAGTGATCAATGCCGATGAAGGCGAGATTCCGACAGAAGAGGCGATCGGGCGCATTCGCGCCGCCAATACCGCCGCGAGCATCCTGCTGATCAGCGCAAAACCGAAGCAACACCGCCAGCTGGCGATCGAGCTAGGCCTGCAGGATCTCATCGATATCGAAGACGCGGAGCATCTGGCGCTGGCGCTGCGGCGCGAACATCGCACACAGCTGCTGCGCAGCGAGACCCGCCGATTGAGAAGGCAACTCGAGGAGGCCGAAGAACGCAGTAATCTACTGGTTCAGAGTTCCCGTGATGCCATCGCCTACATCCATGAAGGGATGTATCTGAATACCAACCAGGCATACCTCGACTTGTTCGGGTACCAGTCACCCGACGAACTGGATGGCCTGCCGATTATGGACATGATCGATGCCGAGTCGCGCGTCAGCTTCAAGGCGGCGCTGCGCAAGATCAGTGAAAACAGTAAGTATGCGGAAGAGTTTCGCTGCGTGGCCAGCGACGACCAACGCTTCAACGCGCGCATGGAGTTCTCGCCGGCGAGTATCGATGGCGAACGCTGTACTCAGGTCATGATCCGCGACCAGAGCCAGAATCTGGCCCTGCAAGAGCGTATCGAAGAACTCACTAGCAAGGACACACAGACCGGTTTCTTTAATCGGCAGTCCTTCATGGAACGACTTGAGGCGCTGGTCGGCAGCGCGGCGTCCGCGGAAAAAGGCTATGCGCTGGTGCAGATCTCAATCGCCAATTTCTCCGATATGCGCGAGGCCTGCGGCTTCGGCTGCGCCGAGCAGATGCTGACCGAGGTCGCCAGCGTTCTCGCCTCGACAGTCACGCGGGCACACACCTTCGCGCGCTTCGGTGATCACGATTTCATCGTCCTTTGCGATGACGAAGAGCCGGCCTTGGAGGTCGCGGAGCGGTGTCTGCACAATCTGCGCGGACATGCATTCGAGAGCATCGGCGACTCGCCGGTGAAGCCGATCTATTCGATCGGCGTGACGCGCACGGACAAGGGCGTCGAGATCAGCGCCCACGAGTTGATCAACCGCTCCTGTCGCGCTACCGGGATTGCGCGCTCCGAGGGCGACAATCGCGTCGTGTTCTACAGCGAACAGATCCCCAGTGATACCACGCACCTTGCCGAGGCCGACGCAGCGGTTGTCGCGGAGATCGACAACGCACTGGCCAACGACGGCTTTCGCCTCAAATATCAACCTATCGTCAGCCTCCAGGGCGATACGCGGGAGAACTACTCGGTTTACCTTCGCCTATTGGACGAGAAAGGCAACGAAATCGTGCCGGAGGTATTCCTCTCGCCGGCCCGGGATGCCAATCGACTGGCGGAGATCGACCGCTGGGTCGTGCGTAACGCCATCCGCGAACTCGCCAGTCAACGCCGCGACGGAAAGAAGATCGTCTTCCACATCATCCTCTCGCGCAGCGGCATCCAGGACGACTCTATGTTGTTGTGGATCTGTGACTGCCTGCGTGAATTCCGCGCCAAGGGCTCCTGGCTGGTCTTCCAGTTCCGCGAGAATGACCTGCGCCAGGCGTTGCAGCCGGCGAAAGAGCTGATCGAGGGACTGAGGAAGATAAACTGCCGCATCGCAGTCAGCAATTACTGCGGTGACGAAGACGGCGATAGCCTGCTGCAACATCTCGAGGTCGAGATCATCAAGCTTTCACCCGAGTTCATGCGCAACCTCTCTAGCGACGCCGGTCAACAGGAGCGAATGAACGCGGTGAGCCGAAAGCTGCAAGAGGCCGGCTACAAGACCATCGCCAGCAATGTCGAGGATGCCGGGAGTCTGGCCATCCTGTGGAATATCTCGGTCAATTACATACAGGGCTATTTCCTGCAGGAACCGTCGAGCACCATTACATTCGACGAAGATACCTGACCCTGCCGCGCTTCGCGGGGTCCTCCAACAGTCGACCGACTGCCAGGCCTACCAGGGGATGAAGGCGTTCATCACAGACATCGGTCGGCCGACGCCATAACTCAGACGCCCCATATCGGCCTGCATATTCTGCGTCGCCCTGCCCATGGTGTGCGTCGCGTAAGTCATCGACTGAATCGCACCCTCCATGGAATCCAGATTGGCCAACATCGGTTCCAGCGTGGTCATCTTGCCGTCGATGGAATCCATCGTGACCGTCATCGCCCGCACATTCGCGGTCAGATGACCCATGTTCTCCGACACGCTCTGCATGTTGGCCGACAGCGTGGTCATATTCGTATCCACGCTGATCGCCAGATAATGTACGTCGCGAGCGAGGTTGTAGATCAGATAAAAACCGTAGGCCGCCAGGATGATGAACGCAAACAACGATGGATAGACGATGAGCTCCCAACGCCGCGCGCTGGATTCGAAGACTTCCGAGAGCCTCGCATAGCCCGCATTGGCGTCAGCCACCTCCGAACTAGCCTCTTTGGCGTCGCCCACTATGATCTCCGGCCGGTCTATTTTCGATTCTGCTAATGTTAGCATAAATCGAAACACCAAGGCCATCACCA
>JASFJQ010000147.1:0-5923 GCA_050121305.1 Chromatiaceae bacterium | reverse complement strand
CGATCAGGCGGAACCAGCTCGAAAACCCGGGGCGCTCAGACGGTAGGCGCCGGCCGAAAGTGCGGGATAATCCTGTCGGTCTAACCCAGGCAATGAGTAATATCGACGGTGAACAGCTCAGAACTCCAGGCATCCTTCGAACGGCTGCGCAGCAACAAGGCGTTCGAACTCTTCGTGGTCGCAGTAATCATCGCGTCGGCATTGCTCGTGGGGGTCAAGACCTACGAGCTGCCGACGACCAGCCAGCGCCTACTTGGCTGGCTGGACATCCTGATCACCGTGATCTTCCTTGCAGAGATCAGCATCCGATTCATTGCCGAACCCAATCGGCGGGCGTTCTTCCGCAATCCCTGGAATCTGTTCGATACCCTGGTGGTGCTGATAAGCCTGATCCCGATCGACAACAGCGACATGGCGCTGGTAGCGCGTCTGGTACGGGTGTTTCGTGTACTGCGTATGGTCTCCATCATCCCGGAACTGCGCATGCTGCTCAATTCCCTGCTTAAGGCCTTACCGCAGCTGGGCTACGTGATACTGCTGATGTTCATTATCTTCTACATCTACGCCGCTATCGGCGCGACGCTTTTCGAAGCCATCAACCCGACACTCTGGGGCGACATCGCCATTGCCATGCTGACATTGTTCCGGGTGATGACCTTCGAGGACTGGACCGACGTGATGTACGAGACCATGGCGGTCTACCCATTGAGCTGGACCTACTATCTCAGCTTTATCTTCTTCACCGCCTTCGCGTTCCTGAACATGGTGATCGGAATCGTCGTGAATGTGATGAATGCGGAAAATGAGAGGCTGCTGAAGATTGAGGCGGAAGAGGCGCACGAACCCACGCTGCGCGACCTCCACGAGAAACTCGAGCGCCTCGAGCGGCTGCTCGAGGTACAGCGGCCGCCCAGCGGAACCGATCGAGCTCAGCGGGATTAGGGTCATGTGCGTTAGACGCCGGCGTATCCCGCCACAACGAAAGGGTCAGACGCGATTGAGAATCGGTCGCCGAGGGTTACATCCGGTCGTCGATTAGCTACGCGAACAGACTATCAATCGCGTCCGACCCATTGGTCCCTGCGACTATTCGTCGGGGTTGATCTTGGTGATCTTCGAACCCTGTATCCCGAGGCCCGCCATCAGACCCCTCTGGTCGAAGAAGAACACATAGATATCCTCCTTTGCGGTCGTCGTGGTGAGCGAGCGGGCGACGCCCTCATCGACGACGACAACGCTCGGGCCGACACCGACCTCCCAGCCAGAACTCTTGTCCAGGTATTCAAGCGCCTCGTCCGTCATGAAGAACATCGCATACCCAAAGGACTGGGCACCGGCCTGGAGGCCGTAAGATGCCGCCACGGTGCTGTAATACGCGGTCGTCTTGCCATCGACCCGCAGGGCCCCCTTGCCGTACTGACCGCCGACTATCAGCCCCGCCTTGACCACATCCGGAAACACAAGAACCCCCTTGGCAACCTTGGAGAGCTCTTTCGCGGTGTCAGAACCCGAATAGAGTTTCTGGATAGCGTTGTCGACGTCTCGATCGATCTCGGAGGCCTTGTCTGACGCGCCTACCAGCGTGCTGACCAGAAGCATTATGGTTGCGAGCACCGGGACTACGAAGTGGCTGTGTTTGGTACCTATCATTTTCAATCCCTCATTAAGTTGGGAGGACCCAGAGTCAAAGGCGTCAGGTTCGACCGGTTTTCCCAAATCAGAAGAGATACCGCATCGTCCCACCCACAAACAGAACGGCATTGGTGTCGAACTCGCCCTTGGCGCGGACGCCCTGCGCGGTCGTATCGACGGGCGCGTCACCGATCAGATACAGGGTGCCACCGACGGCGAAGTCGAGGTTCCTGCTGCCCAGCCAGGCATAGGACCCGGAGAGCTTGAAGACCTCGTCGAACGGCAGATCGAAGGTGCGGTCGTCATCATCGACCGGTGAGCTGTCGTAGGAGGCCCCTAGGGAAAACCGGCTGCCATTACCCGTCCGGTGAGAGTAGGCAACACCGGCATGCCAGGTGTCCTTGAAATTGCGATCGAGCTTCACGACCGGGTTCAGACGCTCCCCATCGAATGCCAACCGATTGCTGCTGAACTCGGACCAGTCCTGCCAGCCCGCGTTGATATACAGGGTATCCTTGTCCGAGTAGCGGTACTTGAGGCCGACCTCCAACCACTGCGGGTTATCCCAGTCGACGTCGACCGAATCGGCGCCTATCGGCAGCGCGACATTCTTGAACTTGACATCACCGGAGAGTTCGACGTCCATCTCTGCGCGATAGACCACGCTGAGCAGCAGATCCTCGGTCGGTTTGTAGTTCAGGCTGAAGAAGGGTTGGGCGCCGAAATCGTCGGCGTCTTCGATCTTCAGACGCCCATCACCGCCGTCGACGGAGGGGAGCAATGTGCGGTTTATCGCGATATTCTGCTCGAATTGGGTGTAGATAATCGAGACGCCGCCGCCGACGGCCAGGCGGTCGTTTATGCGGAAGGCCAGCGAGGGTGATACGCCAATCGCGCCGAGCTGCGCCTTCGTGGTTGCATAGCGGCCGACGAAATTATTGCCATAGTCGACACCACCGCCCATCGTACCCGCAATCGACAGGCCGAGGCTCAAACGGTCCGAATACTTGTGGGTCACGAACAGGCTCGGTACCGGTGTGACGATACCGGCGTTACCGCCGTCACTGCCGCCCGCCGTGGCCACATCGGAATCGAACTTAATGCTGGGGACGATGAGTTGCACGCCGGCGAGTAACCCGTCCTCTTCCAGGAACGCCATCCCGGCAGGGTTGGACCAGGCGGCGTCTGGGGCCTCGGTGTTCGTCGGGTTGGCGACGCCCGCGGTCCCGAGGCTGTGCGGCGTCCCGAGCTCGGCGATGTAGAAACCCGCCGCCCACACTTCTCCAGCAGCGATTGCGAGGGCAACACCCAGAACGATCGGGAGACCTCGGCGGAGGCGATTGCGAAGAGTCAGATGCTGCGTCATAGGATTCGCGCCACTGTGGGGTTTTCCGGTAGTGATCGAGCGAGCGGGTCGCAGCACCCGATCGGTGCCGCCGTTCGTGACTCACGGCCGACCATGCAGAGTCCCGAGAGAAAAATCAAGGCTCTCCGCCATGCAATCCTGCAGCGGCATGGCCAACGGCCTCCTCGAGCCGCTCGGCCGTATCGAACAACAAGGCCTCGGCGCCCGGCGATGCCGCCAGCATGATCCCGGGCGCCAGGCCGCTGCGGTCGTCACGATACCGCCATGCGGGGACGGTGATGGCCGGTAGGTCGAGATAGTTGCAGAGCATCACGGGTGTCAGCAGCGGGTTCGCGCCCGGGCGTAGCGACAGGCGGTTCATCACCCCGTGGCGCGGCGCCAGCAGCCCCAGTGTCGGCAACAAGATCACGCCGTCTTGGCCGAGCTGATGACGCACCGACTCCCGGGCCGCCTCGAGCAGCGCAACCGCGGCATCGGCGCTGGCGGCGTGGCGATAACGCAACAATCGCCCGAGCAGCAGCAGCCGGTAGACGGTGTCGTGAACCAGAGCGTGGCCACGCAGGCGGGCCAGGCTCGCGCGCCAGATCGAAAAGGGTTCACCGCCGGCGCCCGCGAGCCCTCGCTCGAGCACGGGCATCAGCTCCCAGGCCAGGTAGCGCACCGTGGCCTTGTGCCACCGCGGGACATCACCGATTGCGATCCGCTCCGGCCGCATACCCGCGTCCAGCAGCCCCCTCTCGGCCGCGGCCAGCGCCGGCGGGATCGCCATATCGCGATAACCGAGCGGAAAATCGACCGGCAGGATGAGCCGGCACCCGTCGACCGATCGCGGCGACGTCACCGGATTGTCGCTGAGTACGCGATACAACAGCCGTGCGTCGCGGACGCTGCGCGTCAACGGACCCGCGGCCAGCCAGCTGTCGGTGAACAGACCGTCCAGGTCCGGCCAGCTGCCGCGCTTGTCGACCGCGGCCGAGGCCGGCCTGAAGCCCACGATGCCACAGAAACTGGCGGGGATCCGAATCGACCCGAGGATATCGCTGCCCAGCCCGGCGGCCACGCAGCCGGATGCGACCAGGGCGGCGTCACCGCCGGATGAGCCACCGCAGGTCCGGTCCTCGGCGAGGGGATTATTGCTGCGCCCATATCGGAGATTGTCGGTCTCTGCGGCCATCGCAAACTCAGGGACGTTGCCGCGTGCCAACACGATGGCCCCGGCCGCCTTGAGCCTCGCGACCGCCGCGGCATCTCGACTCGAATGCAGCGGCTGCATCCGCAGGGATCCGGCCGTTATCGTTTCCCCCTGCAGTGCAAAGGTCTCCTTGACGGATACCGGCAGGCCGGAGAGCGGCCCTGGCCGGGGTGCCGCGGCCTCCGCCAGCGCCTGGCTTCCGAAGACCTCGATCGCGGCGTTCAGATGCGGATTCAGCCGCTGCAGACGCCCCAGATGCCCCTCCATCAGCGCGCGCGCCGCGCTTCGCCCTGCGGCCATGGCCGCGAGCAGCGCGGTCGCATCGGGCAGGCCCGCATAAGGTCTATTCATCGGAGACGTCATCGCGAGAGGATACAGCGCGGCCGAACACGACTTCACACTTTCAACCTTTCGGCCGGTATTTTGCGAGCGCTGTATGCAGGCTAGCATTGGCAATGTCGACCTACCGGAAACAGCGGGGTATAGAGATCGGGATGCTCAGCCAGTCATCGACCCCGCTTCGGCGATGACACCGACTTCCAAGCTTCAACGCTGGGTCGGCCACGCCGACCTCGATGCCTTCTATGCCAGCGTCGAACAGCGCGATTGCCCCGCGTACCGCGGCCGCCCCGTCGTGGTCGGCGCCCTACCCGGACATCGCGGCGTGGTGGCCGCGGCCAACTACCAGGCCCGGAGTTTCGGCATTCACTCGGCCATGCCGATTGCTGAGGCCCATCGCCTGTGTCCGGACGCTGTCTACCTACGGCCCGATATGGCCAAGTACCAGCGGGTCTCCCGAGAGATCTTCGACATCCTGGCCACCATCACCCCGGTGGTCGAACCGGTCTCTATCGACGAGGCCTATCTCGACCTGACCGGGCTGGGAAGGCTCCTCGGATCGCCCGAGGACATCGGGCGCGAGATCAAGCGTCGCATCTTCGAGGGTACAGGCCTGAGTGCGTCGGTGGGTATCGGTCCGAACCGTCTGATCGCCAAGCTCGGATCTGAACACCGCAAGCCGGATGGGTTGATGGTAGTGCATCCGGACCAGGTCCTGGACTTCCTCGCCCCGATGCCGATCGCCAGCCTGCGCGGCGTCGGGCTTCAGACCCGAAAGGTCTTCTCCCGCCTCGGGATCGAGACCGTGTCGCAGCTTCGCGCCATCCCGCTGCGCTACCTCGAAGAACATATCGGGGCCAACGCCGCGTCACGCTTTTACGACCAGGCCCGCGGGATGGCCTCGCCCGAGGTCATACCCGGGCGCGCCCGCAAAAGCATTTCGAAGGAGACGACCTTTGAAAAGGACGTGCAAGATACCGCGGTCCTGCACGATGTATTGCGCCGACTGTCGGCAGAGGTGGCCGCGGTCGCACGTCGGGAAGGCCTGGCCGGTTCCGTAGTGACCTTGAAGATCCGTTTCGCGGGTTTCGAGACCTACACTCGCCAGCACAGGCTCACAAGCCCGACCCACGACGAACGCGTGATCCTGCGCGAGGCCCGTGCGCTGCTTGTCCATGGCGCCCTCCCGAAGAAGCCGGTGCGTCTGATCGGCCTGGGTATCAGCGCCTGGCAGCCGGTCGATGCCGTACAGGCGGATCTCTTCGACCAACCCCGCAGACAGGAACGGGACGCGCGTCTGCTGGCGACTATCGACCGCGCCGCCGAACGGTTCGGCAAGGGGATACTGACACTCGGGTGCGCGGCGAAGGACAAGCCACGCAGGGATCGGGATA
>JASFJQ010000146.1:0-5929 GCA_050121305.1 Chromatiaceae bacterium | reverse complement strand
CCCGGCGGCTGGCCGCGTTGATCCAGAACCCGGCACTGCAACGCTGGGGCACGCAGCTGGCGCGCCTCGCCCCCATAGCGCTGTCGCGGCCGCTGCGGACGCTGCACGGCCTGCACCGGCTGGCGACGGCGTTGCCGGCGAACGCGAATGCGCCGCCTGCCGGCGACTATCCGCCACTGCGCGGGACGCCGCGCGGTCGCGTCGGGCTTTTTCTGGGCTGCGCCACGGCGGCGCAGCAGGGTGGGGCACTGCAGGCGGCGTTGCAGCTGCTGCGGTATGCCGGTTTTAGGGTCCTGATACCCGCCCAGGCCGGCTGCTGTGGTGCACTCTCGATGCATTCCGGCGACCCAGCCCGGGCCGCGCAGCTCGCGGCGACCAACCGGGACGCGTTCGACGCATCGCTCGATGCCGTGGTCAGCATCGCCAGCGGCTGCGGCATCCATCTGGACGACTATCAGCCCCCGCTGCCGACCGGGCACCTGGATATCAACCGCTTTCTGCTCGAGCAGGGGGATCTGCGCGCCGCGGATTTCGCACCGCTGGCGGACGCGGTGCTGGTGCACACCCCCTGCAGTATGGAGAACGTCTATCGCGGTGGCGGCTGGGTCGACGCGCTGCTCTCGCTGATCCCCGAGCTGAAGTTGCATGCGGTGGGCGAGGCCGGGCAGTGTTGCGGCTCTGCCGGCGACTACATGCTGCGCCACCCGGCGCTGGCGGCCCGTCTGCGCGCCCCGATCCTCGAGGCGAGCGCCGCGCACGCCGCCCGGATACTGCTGACCAGCAATGTCGGCTGTGCGATGCACCTTGCCGCGGGCCTGCGGGCTCAGGGGGCGGACATCGAAGTATTGCATCCGGTCGAGCTGCTGGCGCGGCAGCTGCGGGCGACCTGAACTTGAACCGATCCAGGGTGGCGCCGGTCGTAGAGCTGGTAACATCGAAACGCGCCATCACCGCGCCCCACAATGGAAAGACCCGATGGAGAATCGCGCATACTCGCCCGCCGACCGGCTGCTGATGAACCTGGACCAGGCCGTGCGCACACTGTTCGGCCGGCCGCAGGTCACCGAGCGCGCCAACCCGGCGGACAGCCTGCCGGAGGTCGAGATGAGCGAGGCACAGCGCGACCATGCCGCACGCCTGATGCGCATCAATCACACCGGCGAGGTCTGCGCCCAGGGGCTGTACCAGGGTCAGGCACTGACCGCGCGGGACCCCGCCGTGCGCCGCAGCATGCAGCGCTCGGCCGCGGAAGAAAACGATCATCTGGACTGGTGCGAGCGACGCGTCGAGGAGCTCGGCGGGCGCCTCAGCCTGCTCAACCCGCTGTGGTACGCGGGCTCGTTCGCTATCGGCGCCGCGGCCGGTATCGCCGGCGACCGCTGGAGCCTGGGCTTCGTCGCCGAGACCGAAAAGCAGGTCGAGGGGCACCTCGACGAACACCTCGAGCAGCTGCCGCCTGATGACCGCCGTACGCGCGCAATCCTGGAACAGATGAAGGCCGATGAGATCGCACATGGCCAGAAGGCCATGGCGCATGGCGGCGTGCAGCTGCCGGCCCCGATCCGCGGCCTGATGAAGCTCACGTCGAAGATCATGACCACGTCGGTGTATCGCATTTGAGCGGGCCGCAGACCCCGACCGCCGCGCGCCAATGCCAACCCTGTACCGCCTGCTGCGACGGCTGGGTGCAGATGACCATCAACGGCCATCCGGTGTATCCCGGCCACCCCTGTCCGCACAGCACCGGGCGGGGTTGCGACGACTACGCCAATCGCCCGAGAGACCCGTGCATCAATTTCAACTGCGGCTGGGTGGTGGCCGGCAGTCCGCTGCCCGACTGGATGAAACCCGAACACGCCAAGGTGATCGTGGTGTTCAACAAGACCAGCTGGCGCGACCTGCCGGTCGACGTCGCGGTGCCGGTGGGCCGACGCATACCCCCGAGGGCACTGCAGTGGCTGCAGGACTTCTCGCAACGACACGGTCGACCGCTGTTGTTTTCAGAGCAACTGAAAGAGGGCGGCGAGTTTCAGCAGCAGCAATTGTTCAGTGCGCACGGTCCCGCGGAATTCCGGCAACACGTGGAGCGCCTCGTGGCCGCCGGCACACCCTTGTGGTGAGCCGGCACAGGGGCGGCGTCAGTCGGCATGATAGGGCGCGCTGAGATCGTGTACCGCCTCGATCATCGCGGCGGCGTGCTCGGGCGGTATCTCGGGGTGGATGCCGTGGCCGAGGTTGAATACATGCCCCGAGCCCTTACCATAGCTGGCAAGGATCCGGGCGACCGCATTCCGGATCGCGTCCGGTGAGGCGTACAGCGTGCAGGGGTCGAGGTTGCCCTGCAGCGCCACACGGTCGCCGACGCGCCGGCGCGCATCACCGATCTCCAGCGTCCAATCCAGGCCCAGGGCATCGCAGCCGGTGTCGGCCATGAGCTCGAGCCACTGACCGCCGCCCTTGGTGAACAGGATCACCGGCACCTGGCGGCCCTCCGCGCTGCGCGTCAGACCCTCGACGATGCGCTGCATGTAGGACAGCGAGAATTCGCGATAGTCGTGCGGCGTGAGGGTGCCGCCCCAGGTATCGAAGATCATCAGCGCCTGGGCGCCCGCGGCGACCTGGGCATTCAGATACCCGGTCACGGCATCGGCCAGCTTGCCGAGTAGCGCATGCATGAGTTCGGGGCGGTCGAACATCATGCCCTTGGAACGCGCGAAGGTCTTGGTGGTGCCGCCCTCGACCATATAGGTCGCCAGCGTCCAGGGGCTGCCCGAGAAGCCGATTAGCGGCACGCGGCCCTGCAGTTCGCGGCGGATCGTGCGCACCGCATCCATCACGTAGCCCAGGTCCTGTTCGGGATCCGGCATCCCCAATGCGTCGATCGCGGCCTTGTCACGCACCGGGCGTTCGAAGCGCGGACCCTCGCCCTCGCTGAAATACAGGCCAAGTCCCATGGCGTCGGGGATGGTCAGGATGTCGGAAAACAAGATGGCCGCATCCAGTGGGAATCGATCCAATGGCTGCAGCGTGACCTCGCAGGCCAGCTCCGGGTTCTTGCACAGATCCATGAAGCTGCCCGCCTTGGCGCGGGTGGCACGGTATTCGGGGAGATAGCGGCCGGCCTGGCGCATCATCCATACCGGCGTGATGTCGACGGGCTGACGCATCAACGCACGGAGGAAGCGATCGTTTTTTAGTTCTGTCATCGGCAAACCTTGGTGGATGGGCAGGCGAGGGGTCCGGCCATCGTCCGGCCACAGCTCGACCGCCAGGTCGTAGGCCCCGCGACGCGGCGTTTCGGCGCACGTTGACGGGGTCGTGCAATCTATCGCGCACAGGGCCGGCTGCGGGCGCGTCAGCGGGGGAGGCTGGTCATCCCCATCAGATACTCGTCGACCGCGCGGGCGCACTGGCGCCCCTCGCGGATCGCCCAGACCACCAGCGACTGGCCGCGACGCATGTCGCCGCTGGCGAACACGCCGTCGATCGAGGTCTTGTACGCATCCGCACCCTCGGTGCTGCCCTGCACGTTGCCGCGCCCATCCAGCGCCACGCCCAGGTCTGCGAGCATGCCCTCGTGCACAGGATGCAGGAATCCCATCGCCAGCGTCACCAGCTCGGCCTTGATCTCGAACTCCGAACCCTCGACCTCGGACATCTGCCAGCGCCCCTCTGCGTCCCTGTCCCAACGTACCAGGGTGCATTGCAGCGCCCGCAGATTGCCGTCCTCGTCGCCGAGAAACGCCTTGGTGGTGACGTTCCACAGGCGCTCGCACCCCTCCTCCTGCGACGACGAGGTGCGCAGCTTGTTGGGCCAGTTCGGCCAGGTGAGGCCCTTGTCCTCTCTCTCCGGCGGCTTGTCGAGGATCTCGATCTGGGTGACCGAGGCCGCGCCCTGGCGATTCGACGTACCGATGCAGTCGGAGCCGGTATCGCCGCCGCCGATGACGACCACGCGTTTACCGGCCGCGCTGATCAGGCGCTCCTCGGCGCCGGGCACGCCCTGGATGACCTTGCTGTTGGCGCGCAGAAAATCCATCGCAAAATGGATGCCGCCGAGTTCGCGACCGGGGATCGGCAGGTCGCGCGGCTGCTCCGCGCCACCGGCGAGCACGACGGCGTCGAATTCATCGAGCAGCTGCTGGGTGGGGAAGTCGGTGCTGCCCACATGGGTGTTGACCCGGAACTTCACGCCCTCGGCCTTCATCTGGCCCATACGGCGCTTTATCACCTGCTTGGCCAGCTTGAAGTCCGGGATGCCATAACGCAGCAGCCCGCCGACGCCATCCTCTTTCTCGAACACCGACACCGCGTGTCCTGCCCGCGCCAACTGCTGGGCCGCCGCCATGCCGGCCGGCCCGGAACCCACGATGGCCACACGCTTGCCGGTCTTGTGCGGTGGTATCTGGGGCTGAATCCAGCCCTCCTGCCAGGCCTTCTCGACGATCGACAGCTCGATGTTCTTGATCGTGACCGGGGCGTCGTCGATATTCAGCGTGCACGCCGCCTCGCAGGGCGCGGGGCAGATGCGGCCGGTGAACTCGGGGAAGTTGTTGGTGGAGTGCAGCACGTCGATCGCCGCCCGCCAGTCGCTCTGATAGACCAGGTCGTTCCAGTCGGGAATCAGGTTGTCGACCGGGCAGCCTTTGTGACAGAACGGGATGCCGCAATCCATACAGCGCGCACCCTGCTGACTGACCTCGGCATCGGACAGCGGGATCGTGAACTCGTTGTAGTGGGTTATGCGATCCGCGACCGGCGCATAACTGCGGTCGATGCGCGGGATCTCTTTGAAGCCTGTGGGTTTACCCATTGTCGTTACCTGAATACGCTCGAGACCGCCAACGCGGATACTGCCTGCGGCGCCTCATCACGCCGCCGACTTGGCCCGTTCCTGTTGCGTCTGCATTTCCATCAACGCGCGCCGATAGTCGACCGGCATCACCTTCTTGAACTTCGGCAGCCAGACATCCCAATCGTCGAGTACACGTGCGGCGACCGCGGAACCGGTATACGCCAGATGGGTCTCGATCAATTGCCTCAGCCGGATCGCGTCGAACCGGGTCATATCGTGCGATACATCGACCCGACCGTGTGCCTCGAGATCCCCGCCCTGGTGGGCCAGTTGTTCCAGCGCATCGTCTTCTGCCGTGACGGGCTCGAGCGACACCATCGCCATATTACAGCGCTGCTCGAAGGTGCCGTCCTCGTCGAGGACATAGGCAATACCGCCCGACATGCCGGCGGCGAAGTTGCGCCCGGTGGCGCCGAGCACTGCGACCACGCCGCCGGTCATGTACTCGCAGCCGTGGTCGCCGACGCCTTCGACCACCGCGGTCGCACCGGAGTTGCGAACTGCGAAGCGTTCGCCGGCGACGCCGCGAAAATAGCACTCGCCCTTGATAGCGCCATACAGCACCGTGTTGCCGACGATGATGTTGTCCTCGGCGCGCTCGATCTTGCACTCGGGCGGCGGGTAGATGATCAGCTTGCCGCCGGAGAGACCCTTGCCGACGTAGTCGTTGCCCTCGCCGGCCAGTTCGATGGTGACGCCCTTCGCCAGCCAGGCCCCGAACGACTGCCCCGCCGTGCCTCGGGCCTTGATCTTGATGGTGTCCTCCGGCAGACCGGCGAAGCCGTGACGTTCGGCGATGCGCCCGGACAGCAGCGTGCCGAAGGTGCGGTTGACATTCTCGATCGCGATATCGATCTCGACCGGGTCACCCTTGGTCAGCGCCGGTTCGGCGAGTTCGATCAACCGGTTGTCGAGCGCCTTTTCGATACCGTGGTCCTGTGTCTCGGAGCAGTAGAGCGTATCGTTCTCGGCCGCCACCGGCTTGGTCAACAGGCGGCTGTAGTCCAGACCGTGGGCCTTCCAGTGGTTGATGGCCTTGCGCATGTCCAGCCGATCCATCTGACCGATCATGGC
>JASFJQ010000145.1:0-5958 GCA_050121305.1 Chromatiaceae bacterium | reverse complement strand
AAATCCAAGGTAAGACGGGGGTCGGTGTCAGTCATCGAAGATGCGTCCCATGTTAAGCCGCTGGCCGCCTGTCTGGCCTGTCCTCGAGTAGACTGCGCATTGCGCCCGCAGCGCGCGCCCGATCGGTGCATACACCCTCGGATCAACAGAGGCCCGCATTGTTTCACGTCGTCTTGTATCAGCCGGAGATCCCGCCCAATACGGGAAACATCATACGCCTGTGCGCCAACACCGGCAGTACGCTGCATCTGATACACCCGCTGGGTTTCGCGATCGACGACCGACGCCTGCGGCGCGCGGGCCTGGATTACCGCGAATATGCTCAGTTGCGGCAGCACGATCATTTTGATGCCTTTCTCGCCGACGTCGCGCCGGAGCGATGGTTCGGCATATCAACCCGCGGGGCACAACGCTACGATCGGGTGACCTATCGTGTCGGCGATGCATTCGTGTTCGGGCCCGAGACCCGCGGCCTACCCCAGGCCATGCTGGATCGGCTCGCCCCGACACGCCGGATCCGGCTGCCGATGCGACCTGGCCAGCGCAGCCTCAATCTGTCGAATTGCGTGGCCACCCTGGTCTACGAGGCCTGGCGTCAGCACGATTTCGCCGGCGCTGGCCCGTAGATCAAGTAACCCCACCCTGCGCCGATGTCCTCCAGAGGATAGACGAGGCGAGAAAGATCGCGGGAACCTGTCGATGGCAACGCAATGCAACAACCTGCCGATGCATTAGCAGAATCCGCTGTGCACAAAGCGCCATCGCTTGGCGGAGATCGCGATCCGCCCAGTGGATACGGCACCCGGCGGGGATTCTGGCAGTCGCTGCTGTTGCGGCCGCAGCGTGATATCACCGAAGAGCAGGGTCAGGCCGTCACCCGCATCGTGCTGGCTGCGCTTGGCACGCTGCTGCTGTTTGGGGCCCGGCAGTTGGGCCATAGCGAACTCCCGTTCCTACTCGCGCTGGCCTATCTGCTGGCCAGCGTCTTGTATCTCTCATTCGTTTCGCGGCACAAGCAAGACTATCTGTGGCGACGCTATCTGGTGATCCTGCTGGATCTCGGTGTCGCCAGTTTCCTGACCGCGCACTTTTCCGCGGCCGGCATCGCCTTCTATCCCCTTTTCCTGTGGGTGATGATCGGCAACGGTCTGCGTTATGGACAGCACTACATGCAGGTTGCGACGCTGTTCGGGCTGATCGGCTTCAGCACCGCGATGGCTTCGAGCGGTTTTCTGTGGGCGCAACCGGCCACCTACATTGGCCTGATGACCGGACTGGTCCTGATGCCAAAGTTCTTCATGATCATGATCGAGCGGCTGGCCTCAGCGAACGTCGAACTCGAGGCGCAGCGCGATCATGCGGAGTTCATGGCCACGCACGATGTGCTCACCGGATTGCCGAATCGGGCCTATCTGCACACCCATGTGGAGCAGACGCTGGCGCGCGCACGCCGCACCGACAGTGAAGTGGCAATCGCCTTTATCGATCTGGATGGTTTCAGCTCGATCAACGACAGCTTCGGTCACGAGTACGGCGACTATCTTCTGACCCTGGTCGCCGACGCGATGCAGGCGGTGGTCCGCGCCAGTGATACCGTCTCGCGCCTGGGCGGCGACGAGTTTGTCGTCGTTATCGAGGACTTTGAAGGAAGCACCGGTGTTGAACGTGTGATCGAGCGCCTGTTCAACTGCGTTGGTCGCTACTACAGCATCGGCGAGTATGAGACCTACGTCACCTGGAGCTGCGGTGTCGTGGTCTACCCGCGCGATGGCGACGACATCCATACACTGCTGAAACACGCCGACACCGCCATGTATGCGGCGAAATCACGCGGCCCAAACCACTATGCCTTCTATGATGCCGCCATGTCGTCCGCGGTCGGTGATCTGCTGGCATTGCGTGACGAACTCCGTCAGGCGGTCCAGCGCGAACAGTTCGAGGTACACTTCCAGCCGATCGTGGATGCCCAGGATGGGCGCATCGTCGCCGCCGAGGCCCTGGTACGTTGGCGGCATCCTGATAAGGGACTGTTGGGGCCAGGTGGCTTCATCGAAGTCGCCGAGCAGAGCGGCCTTATCAATCCAATCGGCGAGCGCGTATTGCGCGAGGCGCTGCGGGTAGCGGGGCGCTGGCAGGCGCAGGTCGACTACCCGGTGAGCATGCATGTCAATATCTCGGCCCATCAGCTCAAGCAAGATGGTTTTGTGGCCAAGGTACAGGCCCTGCTGGCCGAGTCGGGTATTTCCCCGTCGCTACTCGACCTGGAGATCACCGAGAGCATCTTGCTCGAGGACGCTGAACGCGCGGAGCAGCTGCTCGCGGTACTGAAGGATCTCGGCGTAAAGATCGCACTAGACGATTTCGGCACCGGTTTCTCGTCCCTGTCTTATCTGAAACGCCTGCCGGTGGATGTCATCAAGATCGATAAATCCTTCATCGACGATATCCCACACAACGCGCGAGACTGCGCCCTGGTCGGGGCCATCCTCGAGCTGGGCGAACGTCTGGGCAATGGTGTCATTGCGGAGGGTGTGGAGACCGCTGAGCAGCGAGCATGGCTGGTCTCGCACGGCTGCCGGTCGCTGCAGGGCTATCTCTTCAGCAGGCCTGTAGCGGCAGAGACCTTCCTGCAGCTGGCGCAGCAGGCGTATCAGAAGCGCGCCTGAATGCGGCGGCGATACCCTGAGCCAGCCGATCAGTCGGGCTGCCAAGGATCGCATGGCTCAGTGGCTCGGGAAGCATGGGCAGACTCGGCGAGGTCCTTAGATCCTGCACTGGCCCAGAGGCGCTGAGACAATACAACAGCGATCGGCACCGTGGGCATGCCTGTGGTCATTCGCCGAGCTGTCGCTGTACCCGCTGCAGACGTTCGCGTACCTCGCTGGCCAGTTCTGACACCTCCGGCCGCTGCACCAGATCGAGCACCGCGACGGGATCCATAAAGACGACGCTGACCTGGCCGTCGTCCTCCTCGCGCACGACCACGTTGCAGGGCAGCAGCAAGCCGATGTCGGGATCTGCCGCGATCGCACGACTGGCCAGGACCGGGTTGCAGGCCCCGAGGATGCGGTAGGGCCGATGGTCGACATCGAGTTTGGCCTTGAACGTCGCCGCGACATCGATATCGCTCAGCACCCCGAAGCCCTCCGTCTTGAGTGCCGCAGTCACCTTGTCGACGACGGCGTCGAAGCTGCCGGTCGGGTGGGCTTGAAATCCGTACATAGCATTTTCCTCTAGGTTGTAGTTTGCGTCGCTGGTACTTTACTTGCCTCGCCGGGCTCGTCTGCAGCGGTAGCGTCCGTCCGCAGATCCCGGCCGTGCCAGATCAGGTAAATCACCGGGATGACGAACAACGACAGCAGTGGCGCGGTAATCATGCCACCAATCATCGGTGCCGCAATCCGACTCATCACCTCCGACCCCGTACCCGTGCCGAGGAAGATCGGCAGCAGACCGGCGACGATCACTGCGACGGTCATCGCCTTCGGCCTGACCCGTAGCACCGCACCCTCCATGATCGCTGCGCGCAGAATCGCCGGCGTCAACGGGCCTTTGCGCTGATAGTCACGCAGCGCATTGTCCAGGTAGATGAGCATGACGACGCCGAACTCGGCGGCGACACCGGCCAAGGCGATGAAACCGACGCCCACGGCGACCGATAGGTGAAAGTCGAGCAGGAATATGAACCAGAAGCCGCCGACCAACGCAAAGGGCAATGAGGCCATCACTATCAGCGCCTCACCGATGCGGCGGAAGGTGAGATACAGCAGTACAAAGATGATCACCAGTGTCAGCGGTACCACTTGCGACAGCCGAGACTGGGCGCGCAGCATGTACTCGTACTGGCCAGACCAGGTGACCGAATACCCTGCAGGCAGATCGACCCCCTCGCGCACCGCCTGCTGCGCCGCGGCTACGTAGCTACCGAGGTCCACGCCGCGGATGTCGACAAAGGTCCAGCCATTGAGGCGGCCGTTTTCGCTCTTGAGCATCGGCGGACCGTCGACAATCGAAACCTCGGCGACCTGTGCCAGCGGAATCTGTGCACCACTGGGTGTGACCAGCGGCAGTGCGCGCAGCTTCTGCAGATCGTCGCGTCGCTCGCGAGGAAAACGCAGATTGACCGGGTAGCGCTCCAGACCCTCGATCGTCTGGGTGATATTGATCCCGCCGACGGCGGCAGCGATCACCTGGCTGAGATCGTCGATACTCAGGCCATAGCGGGCCGCGGCCAGCCGATTGGGCACGATGTCGATATAGCGGCCGCCCGCGACGCGTTCCGAATAGGCCGAGGTGGTGCCGGGGACGCCCATCACCACCTTCTCGATCGCCCGCCCGATGCGCTCGATCTCGGCCAGATCGGGTCCCGCGACTTTGATACCGACCGGGGTCTTGATACCGGTAGCGAGCATGTCGATGCGCGTCTTGATCGGCATTACCCAGGCATTGGTCACGCCGGGGTAGCTGACTGCCGCATCCAGTTCTTCGATGATCTTCCGCGTGGTCATGCCCGGTCGCCACTGGTCGCGCGGCTTGAGCTGAATCAGCGTCTCGATCATGGTCAGCGGCGCCGGGTCGGTTGCGGTGTCGGCACGCCCGATCTTGCCGAAGACGCTGTCCACCTCCGGCGTCTTCCTGATCAATCGATCGGTCTGCTGAAGCAGTTCCTGGGCCTTGCCGATCGACAGGCCGGGCAAGGTGGTCGGCATGTACATCAGGTCGCCCTCGTCGAGCTCCGGCATGAATTCAGAGCCGAGACCGACGGCGAACCTCGCCAGCAGCGGTGTGTCGCGGAAACGCTGCCGCCAGTCACTGATCAGCGTCTGCTGGGCCTGTTCAATGCGCTGCACCATCGGCTGCGGCTCCCCGGTGACGGACTCGACCAGTTGGAAGGGCCATTTCAGTGGTGCCAGGAAGCCACTGATCCCGGCCACCGGGATCACTAGACTCAGCACCGCGAGTATGGCAACCAGCAGCGTCGATTTCGGTACGCCCATCACCGCATTGAGCGCCGGGCGATAGAGCCAGATGAGGAACCGGTTCAGCGGGTTTTTGCGTTCGTCCGGGATGCGCCCGCGGATGAAGTATCCCATCAACACCGGCACCAGTGTGACGGCCAGGCCGGCCGAGGCGGCCATCGCGTAGGTCTTGGTGAAGGCCAGCGGTGCGAACAGCCGGCCCTCCTGAGCCTCGAGCGTGAACACCGGCAGAAAGCTCAGCGTGATGATCAGTAGCGAGAAGAAAAGCGCCGGGCCGACCTCGCCGGCGGCCGCGGTGATCACCCGCCAGTGCTCGGCGCCTTCGGGGGCACGCCCGTGGTCGTGGCGGTAGCGTTCCAGATGCTTGTGGGCGTTCTCGATCATCACAATCGCGGCATCGACCATCGCCCCGACGGCGATCGCGATGCCGCCGAGCGACATGATGTTGGCATTGATCCCCTGTTGCTCCATCACGATGAACGAGGCCAGGATGCCGAGCGGCAGGGTCACGATGGCCACAAACGCGGAGCGCAGGTGGAACAGGAATGCCAGGCAGACCAGCGCGACCACGATGAATTCCTCGATCAGCTTTTCCTGCAGGTTGTTCACCGCGCGATTGATCAATGCCGAGCGATCGTAGGTCTCGATGATCTCAACCCCGGGCGGCAGGCCTTGGCGAAGCTGCTGCAGCTTTTCTTTGACGCGCTCGATGGTCGCCAGCGCATTCTCGCCGTAGCGCATCACGACGATGCCGCCGGTGACCTCCCCCTCGCCGTCCAGATCCGCGATCACCCGTCGCATCTCCGGCCCTATCTGCACCCGCGCGATGTCGCGCAGCAGCACCGGGGTGCCCTGCTCGGTGACCATGACCGGGATATGCTCCAGGTCTTTGACCCCGCTCAGGTAACCGCGCGTTCGCACCATGTACTCGGCCTCGGCCAGTTCCAGCACCGAACCGCCGACCTCGCGATTCGCCGCA
>JASFJQ010000144.1:0-6004 GCA_050121305.1 Chromatiaceae bacterium | reverse complement strand
AGCAGTAGAGCGTATCGTTCTCGGCCGCCACCGGCTTGGTCAACAGGCGGCTGTAGTCCAGACCGTGGGCCTTCCAGTGGTTGATGGCCTTGCGCATGTCCAGCCGATCCATCTGACCGATCATGGCATTGAAGGTGCGAAAGCCCAGCTTGGACATCAGCTGGCGCACCTCTTCGGCGACGAAAAAGAAGAAGTTGATCACGTGCTCGGGCTTGCCGCTGAAACGCTTGCGCAGCTCGGGGTCCTGCGTAGCGACGCCGACCGGACAGGTGTTCAGGTGGCACTTGCGCATCATGATGCAGCCCTGGGAGATCAGCGGCGCGGTCGAGAAGCCGACCTCATCGGCCCCCAACAATGCGGCCACGACAACGTCGCGCCCGGTGCGCATACCGCCATCCGCCTGTACCGCGATGCGACTGCGCAGGCGATTGAGTACCAGCGTCTGATGTGTCTCGGCCAGGCCGATCTCCCATGGCGAGCCGGCGTGCTTGATCGAGGTCAGCGGCGAGGCGCCGGTGCCGCCGTCGTAGCCGGCGATGGTCACATGGTCCGCGTGCGCCTTGGAGACCCCGGCGGCGACGGTGCCGACGCCGACCTCAGAGACCAGTTTCACCGAGATGCGGGCCCGCGGGTTCACGTTCTTGAGGTCGTGGATCAGCTGCGCGAGATCCTCGATCGAATAGATGTCGTGGTGCGGCGGCGGCGAGATCAGACCGACGCCCGGGGTCGAGTGGCGCACGCGCGCGATCTGCTGATTGACCTTGTGGCCCGGCAGCTGACCGCCCTCGCCGGGCTTGGCGCCCTGCGCCATCTTGATCTGGATGTCGTCGGCGTTCACCAGGTATTCGTTGGTGACGCCGAAGCGCCCGGAGGCCACCTGTTTGATCGCCGAACGCTCGGGGTTCGGGGAGCCGTCGGGCAGTGGATTGAAGCGCTCCGGTAGCTCACCGCCCTCGCCGGTGTTGGACTTGCCACCGATGGCGTTCATCGCCCGGGCCAGCGTCGAGTGCGCCTCGTGGGAGATGGAGCCGAACGACATCGCGCCTGTGGCGAAGCGTTTGACAATCTCTTTCGCCGGCTCGACCTCATCCAGCGGGATCGGCTCGTCGGCGAAGTTGAACTCGAACAGGCCCCGGAGCGTAAATAGGGTCTCGTTCTGCTCGTTGATCGCGCGCGCGTACGCCTCGTAGGTCTTGGCGTCGTTGCCACGCACCGCGTGCTGCAGTTTCGCCACCGTGTCGGGTGTCCAGACGTGGGTCTCACCGCGCAGACGGAACGCGTAATCCCCACCCACGTCGAGATGCTTGCGGTAGATTTGGGCGCTGCCGAAGGCGTCGCGGTGCCAATGCACCGCCTGCGCCGCGACCTCTGCCAGGCCGATGCCCTCGATCGTGCTCGAGGTCCCGGTGAAATATTCATCGACAAAGGCACTCGACAGACCGACGGCGTCGAAGATCTGGGCACCGCAGTACGACTGATAGGTCGATATGCCCATCTTCGACATCACCTTGAACAGGCCCTTGCCGACGGCCTTCACGTAGCGCTGACGTGCCTCCTCCAGGGTCGGCGCATCGTTCAGCGTGGGCAGGAGCGCCTGGATGGTATCGAAGGCCAGATAGGGGTTGATGGCCTCCGCGCCATAGCCCGCGAGGGTCGCAAAATGGTGCACCTCGATCGCCGCACCGGTCTCGACCACCAGACCGGAATCCGTGCGCAGCCCATGCCGGATCAGGTAGTGGTGTACCGCAGAGGTCGCCAACAGCGCCGGGATGGCGATATTGTCTGCATCCACCGGACGATCCGACAGGATCAGGATGTTGTAGCCGTCGCGCACCGCTTGCTCCGCGGCATGGCACAGGCTCTCCAGCGCCGCGGCCATGCCTTCCCCACCCTCGACCGCAGGGTAGGTGATCCGCAGCGTCTTGGTGCGAAAAGCGCCCTTGGTGGTGTCCTCGATATTGCGGATCCGTTCGAGGTCCTCGTTGGTGAGCACCGGCTGGCTGACCTCCAGACGCATGTCCCCGCCGCCCGAATTCAGGCCCAACAGGTTTGGATTCGGACCGATCAGCGAGACCAGCGACATGACGATCTCTTCGCGGATCGGGTCGATCGGCGGATTGGTCACCTGGGCAAACAGCTGCTTGAAGTAGTTCGAGAGATGCTTCGGCCTGCTCGACAGCACCGCCGGCGGGTTATCGGCGCCCATGGAGCCTATCGCCTCCTGACCGGTCAGGACCATCGGCGTCAACAGGAACTTGATGTCCTCCTGGGTGTAGCCGAACGCCTGCTGACGATCGAGCAGGGTCTCCGGATCCGGCGACATTGCGCCAACGACCGCGGGCAGATCGTGCAGATCGATCTGTGTCTTCTCGAGCCACTCGCGGTAAGGCCGGGCCGCGGACAGACCCGCCTTGACCTCTTCGTCGTCGATGATGCGACCCTGTTCCATGTCGATCAGAAACATCCTGCCCGGCTGCAGGCGCCACTTCTTGATGATGCGCTCCTCGGGGATCTGCAGCACGCCCATCTCCGACCCCATGACCACCAGGTCGTCGTCCGTCACCAGGTAGCGGGCAGGGCGCAGGCCATTGCGGTCGAGGGTCGCGCCGATCTGCCGGCCATCGGTAAAGGCAACCGCGGCAGGACCGTCCCAAGGCTCCATCAGCGCGGCGTGGTACTCATAGAACGCGCGGCGATCCTTGTCCATCAGCGGATTGCCGGCCCAGGCCTCGGGGATCAGCATCATCATCGCATGCGCCAGCGAATAGCCACCCGCGACCAGCAGCTCCAGCGCATTGTCGAAACAGGCCGAGTCCGACTGCCCCTCGGGGATCAAGGGCCAGATCTTGGCCAGATCGTCACCCAGGATGTCCGAGGCCATGGACGCGCGCCGCGCGGCCATCCAATTGACGTTGCCGCGCAGGGTATTGATCTCCCCGTTGTGCGCGATCATCCGAAACGGGTGCGCCAGGTCCCAGGTCGGAAAGGTGTTGGTCGAGAATCGCTGGTGTACCAGGGCCAGGGCCGACGCCATGCGCTCGTCGTTCAGATCCTTGTAGTACTCGCCGACCTGTCCGGCCAGCAGCATGCCCTTGTACACGATGGTGCGAGACGAGAACGACGTGAAATAGAAGGCCTGTCTGCCCTCGAGCTCGCTCTCGCGGATCCGGTTCTCGATCTGCTTGCGAATCACGAACAGCTTGCGTTCGAAGGCCTGCTGGTCTGCGCAGTCTTCACCGCAGGCGACGAACACCTGGCGAATCACCGGCTCGGTGGGCAAGACACTGTAGCCCAGCCCGCTGTTGTCCACCGGCACGTCACGCCAGCCCAGAATGCGCTGGGCCTCGGCGAAGACCACCTCTTCCACGACTTTTTCCGCGGCCGCCGCGGCCGCGGCGGCGCGCGGCAGAAACAGCATTCCAACCGCATATTGCCCAGCATCGGGGAGGTCGAAATCCACCACCGCGCGGAAAAAGGCATCCGGCAGCTGCAGCAGCAGGCCGGCGCCGTCCCCGGCGCGCGGATCGGCGCCGACGGCGCCACGGTGATGCAAGCGCTCGAGGATGGTCAGGCCCTGGCGGACAATCGAATGGCGCGGTTCGCCCTTGATGTGCGCGACAAAGCCGACACCACAGGCGTCGTGTTCGTTTGCCGGGTCATACAGCCCCCTCTTGGGCGGCAAGGTACCGTGACTCATCGCATACCCCCTCGTTCAAGTGGTCGGGTCGGGCGGATCCGACCTCGGCACAAACCGGGACCCGCCCAGAGGCGTTTCCCAAACCGACCGGAAGATGGCAACCGCGGGCCTGACTCAGGACGGGTGCCCGGACCGGGGCACCTTCGCCAGGGGCCCGTCGGGCTGCCGCTGCCCAAAAACCTCACAAAAACAACTGTCGGCCCGCCCTCTCACCGGTTGTTTACCGCGCGGCCCGATACGCTCGCGACGGGAAACGCTGAGACAAGCGGGCCTGCAGCCGGGCTGCACAGACCGGACAGGCTAGGATAATGGAATCGGAATATTCGAACCAGCATTTTGCTCTGGACGTGGCCCAGCAGGAAGTTGTTGACACCCAAGTTATTGAACTAAAGTGATTTTTTGATTGACTCGAAGGTGCGTGCCCAGACCTTCGCCCGGTCGATGCCGGCCGGCAGTCGCGCGCGCGCGGCCAGCGCCGCGGTACGGTCCGGATAATCACCGGCCACCAGGGAATACCAGGGTCTGCCGTCGAGTTCGCGCTCGAATATCGCATGCGGTGACGCTATGCCCTGGTCGCGCGCATAGCGTTCGACCGCCGCGCGATCACGGGCGCCGACCAGCTGCAGGGTGTAATGCCCCGGTTCGCGCGACGTCAGCCATTGCATCCCAACGGCGCCGGTCGGCGGCTGCGCAGCGGTCGCGGCCGGTGATCGGGGCGATGCGGCCTTTTCGGGGAGCGCCGCCACGGGCGGCTGTTCGGCCCGGGCTGGGACACTCCCCGAAGGACTGGCGGGCCCGCTCTCGGCAGCCGCCGATTCCGCCGGTTGTTCCATCGGCGGCGCGGGCTGCGCCTCGGGGCCGGCCATGGTGTCGGACGGACCATTGACCACACCACTGGCAGCGACCACGGGCGCTGTTTCGGTGGTCGCCGGTGCGGGCTCCGGGGATCGCTCGCCGTCAACGGCCGCCGCGAAGGCATCGCGCATCACCGCATCCAGTGCGTCTTGCTGTGTGGCCGCTACCGGCCCGTCGGCCGCGGCCAGCCGTGGCGGATCGCCGCGTTCGCTGAAATCCGGCATCGGCGGGATCAGCGAGGCGACCGCCCCATCGACCGCCTGGCCGGGCGCCTCCCGCTTAAGCGGCGCGGGCGTCGATCCTGCTGCTGTAATCCGGGATGGCCCCGTCAACTGTTCCTGACGCGCGTCCTGCGCCGCTGCCGGCACCACCGGATCGCTGACCAGCGGCCCCTCGAGTCGGCCGTTGATGTCATCCTGAAACACCAGAACGACCCCGAGCACGACCGCTGCTGCAGCGCCGGCGACCCATGCCCAGAATGGTCGTCCGATGAGCCGCCTGGCCGGCCGCTGCCCGGCCGGCGTGGACTTGCCCCCCGCGCTGGCGCGCCGCCGGCGTGTCGCATCCAGGATCTCCGTCAGGCCCTTGAGCAGTGGACCGGGCAGCCCGCGCGAGGTGTTATGCAATGCCGTGACCATGGCGTCCGTAACCGCCTCACCTCGCGCCTCTCTACGGCTGCGCAGGAATGCCGCCGTCTGCTCGGGATCGAAAGCTGGCAGATCGACAAACTGCACGTCCCAAACGCCTTTTGCCTTGGCCAGGCCACCATTGCCGATCAGCAGCAGGCGGCCGCCCTGGGCATGCAGGCTGACAAGGCCATAGACGGCCTCGAGGTCGAGCAGCTCGACATCGTCGACGACCAGCAGCAGATCCTGGCCGCCGAGCGCAGCCAGGACATCGTCGGGCCATTGCAGGGTTGCGCCAGACGCGAGACCCAGCTGATCCATCGCGATCCCCGTGAGATCGCGGTCCACGCCCGCGCGCACCCAGACGACCGCCATCTCCTCGCGCAGCGTCTCCAGCAGGCGGTGCGCGAACAACGTCTTGCCGGCACCGGCCGGGGCACGCAGATAGATGACCTCGCCCACATTACGAAGCAGGTGCTGCAGCAGCTGCAGGCGTTCCGCACGGGCCGGCGTGTCAAAATAATCGGCGTGGGCGCTAGCCTGCATATGTCACCGTTTTTCGTAACGAGGGCGCCGAGACGCCGCTGTGGCGGGGTGCACGGAGTGGAAGGCGGTGAAGGCGTGGCCGACACTCCGTCGAACCGGCTGCAAAGAGTCTTTCCCGTCACGGCGAGGGTATCGGGGGCCGCAGCAGGAAATCGGGTAGAGTCGACGACTGGCGCGGTAACCACAGGTACTGGGGAGTAGCCGTTGCCGGCGGCTTTCGCCACATGCCGGTGCCTCAATCCGAACCATAGTCCCGTCTCCAGCCGCCGCTCGTCGCACC
>JASFJQ010000143.1:0-6020 GCA_050121305.1 Chromatiaceae bacterium | reverse complement strand
GCCGTTCGGCCGGCTGGTCTATGTGATGCCCCCGTTCGTGATCGCGCAGGATGATCTCGCGTTTCTCACCGGTGCGGTCAGGCGGGTGGTCGGTCGTTTGGTGGTCGACGGTGCGCATTGCGTGCCGTCTTCTTAAAACCTCCGCCGCAGGCACACACAAGACACGACCGAACCGATATAATCGGGCCCTCAACCAAGAATTCGAGATCACCGCTTCAATGCACGGTCTCTTCACGTGGCCTTTGGTAGGGGCCACCACTGAACCTGGAGATGCTGCAGCATGCCTGTTGTAACCCTTCCCGACGGCTCCGATCGGAGCTACGACCATCCCGTCACCGTTGCCGACATCGCGGCGGATATCGGCCCCGGCCTGGCCAAGGCCGCGCTCGCCGGCAAGGTCAATGGCCGCATGGTCGACACCTCGTTCACGATCGAACAAGACGCCGAACTGGCGATCATCACCGCCAAGAGCGACGAGGCACTGGAGTTGATCCGTCACGACGCCGCGCATGTGATGGCACAGGCGGTCCAGGAGCTGTATCCCGGTACCCAGGTGACCATCGGGCCCGCGATCGAGGACGGTTTCTATTATGACTTTGCGCGCGAGGAGCCGTTTCACCCCGACGACCTGAAGAAGATCGAGGACCGGATGCGCGAGATCGTCGGTCGTGACCTGCCGATCCATCGTGAGGTCTGGGAGCGCGCGCAGGCGATGCAGACCTTTGCCGATATCGGCGAGACCTACAAGGTCGAGATCATCGAGGACATCATCCCGGAGGGTGAGGAGGTGTCCGTCTATCGCCAGGGCGACTGGTTCGACGTCTGCCGTGGTCCCCATCTGCCCAGCACGGGCCGGCTGCCCAAGGCATTCAAGCTGATGAAGCTGGCCGGCGCCTACTGGCGCGGTGATTCCGACAAGCAGATGCTGCAGCGGATCTACGGCACCGCCTGGCGTGACAAGAAGGAACTCAAGGATTATCTGCATCGGCTCGAGGAGGCCGAGAAGCGGGATCACCGCAAGATCGGCAAGGCGCTGGATCTGTTTCACGCCCAGGATGAGGCGCCCGGCATGGTGTTCTGGCACAACAAGGGCTGGATCACCTACCTGACGGTGCAGCAGTACATCCGCGACAAGCTGCGCGACCACGGCTACCAGGAGGTTCACACGCCGCAGGTGCTCGATCGCTCGCTCTGGGAAAGATCCGGGCACTGGGAAAAGTTTCGCGACGACATTTTCGTCACCGAGACAGAGGGAAGGGTTTATGCGATCAAACCCATGAACTGTCCGGCCCACATCCAGATCTACAACCATGGGCTGAAGAGCTATCGTGACCTGCCGTTGCGCCTGGCCGAGTTCGGGTCCTGCCATCGCAACGAGCCGTCGGGCACACTGCATGGCCTGATGCGGGTGCGCAACTTCGTCCAGGATGACGCGCATATCTTCTGCACCGAGGGGCAAATCCTCCCCGAGGTGCTGGCGTTCACCGACTTGCTGTTCGAGGTGTACCGGGACTTCGGTTTCGATGAGGTCCTGATTAAGCTATCGACTCGACCGGAAAAACGTGTTGGTTCAGACGCGGTATGGGACAAAGCTGAGAAATCACTTGAAGATGCGCTGAACGCCCGCGGGCTGGACTGGGAGCTGCAGCCGGGCGAGGGGGCCTTCTACGGACCGAAGATCGAATTCTCGCTGCGCGACTGCCTCAACCGCGTCTGGCAACTCGGCACCATCCAGCTCGATTTCTCCATGCCCGAGCGGCTCGGCGCCAGCTATATTGCGGAGGACAACAGCAGGCAGGTCCCGGTCATGCTGCACCGGGCAATCCTCGGCTCGATCGAGCGCTTCATCGGTATCCTGATCGAGCACTACGCCGGCGCCTTCCCGCTGTGGCTCGCGCCGGTGCAGGCGGTCGTCTTGAACATCACCGACCGACAGTCGGACTATTGCGGTGAAGTCGCGAAAAGCCTTCAGGATAAGGGCTTTAGGGCGGATTTGGACTTGAGGAACGAGAAAATCGGGTTTAAGATCCGCGAGCACACATTGCAGCGCACCCCCTACCTGTTGGTGGTGGGTGATCGCGAGATGGAAAATGGCAGCGTCGCGGTACGTACCCGCGGCGGTGAAGATCTCGGTTCCATGCCACTCGATGCGCTTATTGGGCGACTCGAGTCGGAAGTTGCCCAGCATATGTGAGAGAGACGCCCCGGCAGCAGCCCATATGGGCCACACAGGCCGGGGGGTGTTCGGATCTGAGCGAAGAAAGCACTGGCGTTGGCTGGTGCTTTCTTTGTTGTCGGATCCTTGGATCTGTAGCGGAGGAAAACGGCTATCGCCAGACAACCCGAGAAGCGGAATCGCCTCAATGGAGAAATCACGGCACACGAGGTGCGACTGATAGGACGGGACGGAGACCAGGTTGGCATCGTCACTATCGACGAGGCGCAGGCGGCGGCCGATGCGGCCAGTCTCGATCTGGTGGAGATCGTGCCGAATGCGGAGCCGCCAGTCTGCCGGGTGATGGATTACGGCAAGTTCGTCTTCGAACAGAAGAAGCAGAAGCAGGAGGCGCGCAAGAAGCAGAAGCAGGTGCAGGTCAAAGAGGTCAAGTTTCGGCCCGGCACCGACATCGGTGACTACCAGGTCAAGCTGCGCAATCTGCACCGCTTCCTCGAAGAGGGCGACAAGGCCAAGGTGACCATGCGCTTTCGCGGTCGCGAGCACGCCCACCGCGAGCGCGGTCTCGAGCTGCTGGAGCGGATCGAGAAAGACCTCGAAGACATCTCACTGGTCGAGCAGCGGCCAATGATGGAAGGGCGCCAGATGGTGATGGTGCTGGGGCCGAAAAAGGGCAAGTGAAGGCCTTTGTACAAACAGCGCGCCGATCCGGTCCGATGAGGCATCGACCTGTGCGCACGAGGCGGCCGGGCCAATAGGCATTGCCTGGGTCGCTTCCAACATAACCTAGACGTTAGGAGTCGAAGAAAATGCCAAAGATCAAGACCAATCGTGGTGCCGCCAAGCGTTTCCGGGTTACCGCCGGTGGCGTCAAGCGCAACCAGTCTCACCGTCGTCACATCCTGACGAAGAAGTCCACCAAACGTAAGCGTCAGTTGCGTTCGCCTTCGATGCTGCACAAGAGTGATGTGGCCGCCGCGCGGCGCATGATTCCTTACGCCTGACACGAGGAGACTGAGAGATGCCAAGAGTCAAACGGGGAGTGCAGGCGCACGCCAGACACAAGAAAGTCCTGAAGTCGGCCAAGGGCTACTACGGTGCCCGCAGCAAGGTCTTCCGGGTCGCCAAGCAGGCGGTCATCAAGGCCGGGCAATACGCCTACCGCGACCGCAGGGTCAAGAAGCGTGAATTCCGTGCGTTGTGGATTCAGCGTATCAATGCCGCGGCGCGGATGTGCGATATGAGCTACAGCCGCTTTATCGACGGCCTCAACAAGGCCGGTATCGAAGTGGATCGCAAGATGCTTGCAGATATCGCCGTGCACGACATGCCGGCGTTTCAACAGCTGGCAGAGAAGGCCAAGGCCGCTCTCCCGGGCTGATCGACTTCGCCGCCGGGTCCGCTGCGACCCGGTGTCGATCTATCGTTAGGGGGAAGGCCGATCGGCCTTTCCCCTTTTTGTTTCTCCTGTGGGGCGCGCTACCCGATGTGCATCGCAGCGACGACAGAACAACGCGGCCGATCCCGGTGCCAATCGCCTTGCGCGTCGCACCCTGGGTGATGTGGAAAAGAGGTATGAATAGCGATCTCGAGGATCTCCTATGCGACGCCGAGCGGGCCGTGGCTGCCGCCGAGGATCTGCGTGCACTCGATGCGGTGCGTGTCCAGTATCTCGGTAAGAGCGGTCTCTTCACAGAGCGCCTGAAGCAGCTTGGAAGGCTGTCGCCGGATGAGCGCAAGGCCGCCGGGCAGACGATCAACCGGGCGAAGCAGACCTTTCAGCAGTCGCTGGAGGCGCGCAAGCGATTGCTCGAGGCCGCCGAGCTTAAAAAACGCCTGGTCTCCGAGCGTATCGACGTGACCCTGCCGGGGCGCGATCCGGTGAGCGGCGGCCTGCACCCGGTGACACGCACCATGCAGCGTATCGAGGCCTTTTTCGCCAGTGCCGGCTTCGAGGTCGCCGAGGGGCCGGAGATCGAGGACGACTTCCACAATTTCGAGGCACTCAACATCCCGGCACATCATCCGGCGCGCGCGATGCACGACACCTTCTATTTCGACGAGCATCTGCTGCTGCGTACTCACACGTCGCCGGTGCAGATCCGTCACATGCAGCACGCCGAGCCGCCGATGAAGGTAATTGCGCCGGGGCGGGTCTACCGCTGCGACTCCGATCTCACACATACCCCGATGTTCCACCAGGTCGAGGGATTCCTGGTCGACGAGCAAGTGAGCTTTGCGGACCTCAAGGGGATTCTGAATGCCTTCCTGCACGGCTTCTTCGAGCGCGACGATCTCGAGGTGCGCTTCCGACCGTCCTACTTCCCGTTCACCGAGCCCTCGGCCGAGGTCGACATCCAATGCGTGATGTGCAGCGGCGACGGTTGTCGCGTCTGCAGCCATACCGGCTGGCTCGAGGTCCTGGGCTGCGGGATGATCCACCCCGAGGTCTTCTGGCATGTCGGTATCGACAGCGAGCGATACCTCGGTTATGCGTTCGGCATGGGCGTCGAGCGGCTGGCGATGCTGCGCTATGGCGTCAACGATCTGCGGTTGTTTTTCGAGAATGATCTGCGCTTCCTGAGGCAGTTTGCGTAGGGCGATGGTGGAACGGGATGGACAATGTGCACGGCACCGGGCCTGCGGCGGTCTGGGTTAGGACACCATCATGAGATTCAGTGAGGCCTGGCTGCGGGAATGGGTGAACCCCGATATCAATACCGACGCGTTGGCGGATCAGTTGAGCATGGCCGGCCTCGAGGTCGACTCGGTCGAGCCCGCCGCACCGGCCTTCAGCGGCGTGGTCGTCGGCGAGGTCCTCACCCGCGCGCAGCACCCGGATGCCGACAAGCTCAGCGTGTGCAGCGTCGATATCGGCGGCGATTCGCCGGCGCAGATCGTCTGCGGCGCCAAGAATGTCGCCGCCGGTATGAAGGTGGCGGTCGCCACAGTCGGCGCGCAGCTGCCGGGTGACTTCAAGATCAAGAAGGCCAAGCTGCGCGGCGTGCAGTCGCTGGGCATGATCTGCTCGGCCTCCGAGCTGGGTCTCGCCGAATCCTCTGACGGCATCCTGCCTTTGCCTGCCGATGCCCCGGTCGGTGGCGATCTGCGCGACTACCTGGCACTCGACGACCGATGCATCGACGTCGATCTCACGCCCGACCGTGCGGACTGCCTCAGCGTCGCGGGTATCGCGCGCGAGGTGGGTGTGCTCAATCGGGTATCGGTGTGCACGCCGAAGATCGATGCTGTCGAGCCGGCGATCGACGAGACATTCGCTGTGGATCTGCAGGCCGACGCGGCCTGCCCACGCTATCTGTGCCGTATCGTGCGCGGCATCGATGCCGCAGCACGCACACCGGACTGGATGGTCGAGAAGCTGCGCCGTAGCGGCATCCGCGCGATCTCACCGGTGGTCGATATCACCAACTATGTGCTGCTGGAACTCGGTCAGCCGATGCACGGCTTCGATCTCGACCGACTCGACGGTGGTGTTGTGGTGCGCATGGCCGAGGAGGGCGAGCGCCTCAGGCTGCTCGACGGCAGCGAGGCGACCCTGCGTGCCGATACCCTGGTGATTGCCGACCGGCGTCGGGCCCTGGCGATGGCCGGAATCATGGGCGGCGAGGATTCGGGTGTCGGCGATGCGACGCAGAACGTGCTGCTCGAGTCCGCGTTCTTCACGCCACTGGCGATCGCCGGCAAGGCACGCAGCTATGGCCTGCACACGGATTCGTCGCATCGTTTCGAGCGCGGCGTCGATTTCAAGCTGCAGCGCCTGGCGATGGAGCGTGCGACCGCACTGATGCTGACGATCGTCGGCGGCCAGGCCGGGCCGATCACC
>JASFJQ010000142.1:0-6035 GCA_050121305.1 Chromatiaceae bacterium | reverse complement strand
GCACCTATAGCCGACTCGCCTGGTCCGACAACGGCACGACGGCGAGCGCCCAAGAACAATCGTTCGACAACGCCGAATTTGACAGCCTAGAGGCGGTAATTGACCGTGGCCTGAGCTTGCTGGGCAGCGCCGGCAGGCCGATCGAGCGCATGGTGTTGGCGGTGCCGGGACCAGTGCACAACGACCCCATCCGGCTCACCAACATTCACTGGCAGCTGCGCCGAGAGAGTCTGAAGACCCGCTTTCAAACCGCGCAGCTGAAGATCGTGAACGACTTTCAGGCCGCCGCGCTCGGTGCGATTAATGAACCGCCGGAACGCCTGAAGACCCTCAATGCCGGCGTCCCCGCAGAGGGCCCGGTGGTCGTGGCCGGCGCGGGAACCGGTCTGGGGATGGCCTGGCTACCAAGCCGGGACCACGAGCGCCTGCCGCGGGCCACGGAGGGAGGCCATCTGGATTTTGCCCCGAACAACGCGGCACAGCTCGCGGTATATCGGCGACTGGCCGAGCGCTACGGTCATGTATCCTATGAGAGGCTACTGAGCGGTGATGGTCTGCTCGACGGTTATCGTTGCCTTGCCGGCAGCGGTGCCAAGGCCAGCAGTCCGGCCGAGGTTGCAGACGCTGCCAATCAAGGCGACCGGGTCGCGGTCGAGGCCGTCCAGCTGTTCATTGGCGTCTTCGCGGCATACGCCGGCAATCTGGCGCTGGCCTTCGACCCCACCGGGGGCATCTATTTGTGCGGCGGCCTGACGGTACACCTCGCCGACTGGTTTGACCCGACGGCGTTCACCCTCGCGTTCACGGCCAAGGGCCGTATGGCCGAGGTAGTCAGGCGGATACCCGTTTATCTCGTTACGCGCCATGATGCCGGCCTGGCGGGTGCCAGCCGCATATTGCAAAGCTTACACAGGGCGGAGATATGAGCAGCAGCAAGGAACAGCACCACCTCTACAAGTACTACGTTGAGCCTCAGGCGGTCAGTGACATGACCCGCCGAACCCTGGTTCTGGTGCTCGCCGGCGGCGAGGGCTCACGACTCAAGAACCTGACCAAATGGCGCGCCAAACCCGCGGTACCCTTTGGCGGCAAGTACCGGATCATCGACTTTGCGCTGTCGAACTGCATCAATTCGGGGCTGCGCCGGATCGGCGTCTTGACCCAGTACAAGTCGCACTCTCTGATTCGCCACCTGCAGCGCGCCTGGGGATTCATGCGACCGGAGATCGGCGAGTTTGTCGAGATCATCCCGGCCCAGCAGCGACTGCGCCCAGAGTGGTATCAGGGCACCGCCGACGCCATCTACCAGAACCTCGACATCATCTACCGCCACGAACCCGACTATGTCCTGGTTCTCGGCGGTGACCATATCTACACCATGAACTATGCGCACATGCTGGCCGCGCACGTCCAGGCCGGCGCAGAGCTGACGGTGGGCTGTATCGAGGTCCCGCTGGAGGAGGCCAAGGCATTCGGCGTGATGTCGGTCGACGAAGAATACCGAATCACGCGTTTTAGCGAGAAGCCGACCGAGCCCGAACCGGTCCCGGGCAAGTCGGACCTCGCGTTGGCGTCGATGGGCATATATATATTCTCGATGGAATTCCTCACCAGGGCGCTGATCCACGACTCCGAGGACGAGACCTCGCAGCACGATTTCGGCAGGAACATCATCCCCGCGGCGATCCAGCATGCGAAAGCGATTGCCTATCCCTATCTGGGCGCCGAGGGCGAACCTGCCTACTGGCGCGACGTGGGCTCGTTGCACTCTTACTGGAAAGCGAATATCGAACTCTGCGATATCGAGCCGGAGCTCAATCTCTACGAACGAGACTGGCCGATCTGGACCTACCAGACACAGAGTCCGCCCGCCAAATTCGCGTTTGACGACGAGGGTCGCCGCGGCCAGGCGATCGATTCGCTGGTGGCCGGAGGCTGCATCATCTCGGGTGCGAAGGTCAAACGCTCGGTGATCTTCTTTAATACCCAGATCGAGACCGGCACCTACGTCAAAGAGAGCGTAATCCTCCCCAAGGTGCGGATCGGCAAAAACTGCCTGCTTCAGCGCTGCATCGTGGACAAGGGGACGGTGATTCCGGACGGCTTTCAGGTCGGCGTCGATCACGAGGAGGACCGCAAGCGCTTCCTCGTGACCGACGAAGGCATCGTACTGGTCACGCCGGGCATGATGAACCAGCGTCTGCATTACGAACGGGACTGACCCATGAGCAAGACACCAGAAACCTGCGTCAATCTTGTGCTGTGCTGGCACATGCACCAGCCCTGGTACCGCGAGAGTCAACAGGGAGACTATCGCCTCCCCTGGGTCTATCTACACGCCCTCAAGGACTACGCCGACATGGCCGCGCACCTCGAGGCCCATCCGAAGCTGCGCTGCGTCGTGAACTTCACTCCGGTGCTGCTCGAGCAGATCGACGACTACGCCGTGCAGTTCAGAGAGCATCTGAAAAGCGGACGACGTTTCGCCGAGCCGCTGCTCAATCTGTTGGCGGGTGTCGATGCAATACCGCCTGATGCGGCCGCGAGGACCGAGATCGTGCGCGCCTGCCGGCGGGCGCATGCGCCGCTGATGATCGATGTCTACCCCGGGTTTCGCGGCCTGTTCGAGATGGTGATGTCATTGGATGGCAAGGACGTCGATGACAGTCGCCTCACCTATATGAACGATCAGTTCTTCATTGACCTGCTGAGCTGGTACCACCTCGCCTGGCTGGGGCATTCCCTCAAGCAGCTGCCCCGGGTCAAGGGGCTGTTGGGAACCGACGGCACGTTTAGCGCCGAGGCCCGGCGTGAACTGCTGGAGATCATGAGCGAGACCTTCGATCAACTGCTCGATCGCTATCGGATACTCGCCGACCGCGGACAGATTGAGCTGTCGATGACGCCCTATGGCCATCCGATTGTACCGCTGCTGATCGACATCGGCGCCATGCACTGTTCACTGCCCGAGGCCAAGGGGCCGGAGGTAGGGACATACCCTGGCGGCCTGGAGCGCGCGCGCTGGCACATGCGTGAGGGACTGCGGGTGTTCGAGCGCTACCTTGGGCGGCGGCCGAAAGGCGTATGGCTTTCGGAGGGGGGCGTCAGTGACGATGCCCTTAAACTACTCGATGAGTTCGACATGGCGTGGAGTGCCTCCGGTGAGGGTGTATGGAACAACAGCCGTTTCCTCTCCGGGCTCGAGGCACAGGGTGAAGAGGCCCGTCGAACACTGTTCTGCGTGAGTGCGATCGACGATTGTGAGACACGCATGTTCTTTCGAGATGACGGTCTGTCCGACATGATCGGTTTCGAGTACCAGCAGTGGGAAGCCCGTGATGCCGCAGTCGATTTCGCCCGTCATCTCGAGAACATCGGGACCTACCTCGGCGATCAATGCGATCAGCACGTGGTCAGTGTCATCTTGGACGGGGAGAACGCTTGGGAATATTATCCGGACAATGCCTACCATTTTCTCGGCGAGCTGTATGGGCATCTGAGCAAGAACGAGCATATTCGCACCCTGACCTTCAGCGAGGCGCTGGCGCAGTGTCCCCCACAGGCGCTGCCGACGCTGTGTCCTGGCAGCTGGGTCTACGGCTCCTTTTCGACCTGGATCGGCGAACACGACAAAAACCACGCCTGGGATCTTCTGATCGCCGCGAAGCACGTCTACGATCGCGCGATGGACAAGAAACGATTCAAGAAAGGGGAAAAAGCCAGACTCGAGCGACAGCTGGCGATCTGCGAAGGCTCAGACTGGTTCTGGTGGTTCGGCGACTACAACGCAGCCGACAGCGTCAGCGATTTCGACCGCCTGTATCGTGAACAGCTCAAGAACCTCTACGACATGCTCGGCGAGCCGGTACCGGCTGAACTCGATCTTCCTATCTCGCGCGGCGGTGGCGATGCCGAGAACAGCGGCACAATGCGACGCGGCCATGGTTGACTGGCTGTCCGTACGCCGCGCGGGAATCCTTCTGCACGTCACCTCACTGCCATCGTCGCGATTGGATGATGACGCCCTGCGCTGGATCGACTTCATCGCGTCGGCCGGGCTCTCGGTGTGGCAGGTGCTGCCTTTGGTCATTCCCGACGCAAACGGCTCGCCCTACCAGAGCCCATCGGCCTTCGCCATGAACCCGGGTCTGTTGCCGACCAAGGATCCGAAGGTCAATGCATCGGAGTTCGAAGAATACTGCACGGTCGAGGCCGCCTGGTTGGAGGACTTCGCCCTGTTCGAAGTGCTAAAACAGCGTTTCGGGGATCGGGCCTGGGTAGACTGGCCGGATAATTTTCGGAATCGCGACAGCACGTCGCTGCGACGCGTCGCCCTGGACGCCCGAGCCGAGATGACCCGCATCAAACAGCAACAGTACCGCCTGGATCGAGCCTGGAAGCGCATTCGTCAGCATGCCCGTGATCGGGATATCGCATTGTTCGGCGACATCCCGGTGTTTATTGCGCACGACAGTGCAGACACATGGGCTCAGCCAGAGGACTTTCTGCTCGATGACGATGGCCAGCCGACCCATGTCACCGGCGTACCGCCCGATTATTTCTCCGAGACCGGGCAACGTTGGGGCAACCCGCACTACCGCTGGGAGCGCATGCAGCAGGAGGACTATGCCTGGTGGATCACACGCATGGCGCGGCAATTCGAACTGTTTGACCTGGTGCGCATAGATCACTTCCGCGGCCTGGTGGCGGTTTGGATGATCGAGGCCAGCTGCGACACCGCGATCGACGGCCACTGGCAGGAGACGCCGGGCGACGCATTGCTGGGCGCACTGCGTGCCAGATTCCCGGATCTGCCGATCGTCGCCGAGGATCTCGGCATCATCACCGAGGAGGTCAGGACGCTGCGCCGCAAATATGGTTTTCCGGGGATGTCGGTGCTGCAGTTCGCCTTTGACCATTTTGAGGACAACCCGCACAAACCCGCCAATATCACAACCGATACCGTGGTCTACACCGGCACCCATGACAACAATACCTGTGTCGGCTGGTTCGAAGGTCTGCGGCCAGACGAAAAAAGCTTCGTGTTCCAGGTCCTCGAAGTGGAGCCAACTGAGGATATCGCCCGACTGATGATCGAAACCGCGATGCAAAGCCGCGCCGACCTCGCGGTCGCCCCGTTGCAGGATTTTCTCGGCCTGGGCAGCGAGGCGCGCATGAACACGCCCGGCGTGAGCACCGGCAACTGGCATTGGAAGTTTCGCTGGGACATGCTAGACGAAGGACTAGCAGGGCGAATCTACGGGATGGTCGCCGACAGCGGGAGGCTTCATGGCCGCTAAGCTGCCCTATCCCCTGGCGATGCTGCAACACGGCGAGGCGCACGATCCATTCGGCATACTCGGCAGGCACCCCGATGGCGACAAGACACTCGTGCGGGCCTTCATGCCGAGTGCCGAGGAAGTTGAGCTGGACGGAATTGGCCCCATGCAGCGGCTGCCACAGACCGACATCTTTGAGATTCGCCTGGATGCGCCGCAGACCGAGTCGCTGCCGCGGCACTATCAACTCAACTGGATCGAGAAGGCTGACGGTCGGAGACACTCGGTGATCTCGCCCTACAGCTTCGATCCGCTGTTGTCGGATCTCGATCTGCACCTGTTCAGCGAGGGTCGGCATCACCACGCCTACCGTCTGCTCGGGGCACATCTGATGGAGGTCGACGGGATTCTCGGCTGCCGCTTCGCCGTCTGGGCGCCGGCGGTCAGACGCGCCAGTGTGGTAGGCGACTTCAACGGCTGGAATGGACTGCGCCATCCCATGCGCAACCGTGGTGGCTCGGGGGTCTGGGAGTTGTTTATTCCGGGTCTACATGCCGACGATCTGTATAAATTCGAGTTTTCCAGCCGTACCGGTCAACGGATACTCAAGGCAGACCCCTACGGGCGAGCGATGAACCTTCGCCCAGACACCGCCTCGCGGATTGCGGCACCGACGGCCTTTGAATGGCAGGATCAGGCATGGCTGGAGCAGCGCGCGCAATGGCAGTGGATGCATCGGCCGATGAGCATCTATGA
>JASFJQ010000141.1:0-6052 GCA_050121305.1 Chromatiaceae bacterium | reverse complement strand
GGCGGGGGAGATCCTCGCCGCGGCGCATCGGCTGCGTTCGGCGCTGGCGACGACGACACAGCCCAATTGGCGCGTCTCGGTCGAGGACATGCAGGCGCAGCTCGATCGGCTGGTCTACCGTGGTTTTCTGGAGGCCACCGATCCGGCGCAGCTGGCGCACTATCCGCGCTTTCTCAAGGCCATGATGCTGCGACTGGAAAAGCTACCCAGTGCCGCAGCGCGCGATCAACAACGTCTGCGAGAGATCTCCGGCGTGCAGGACGACTGGCTCGCTCGTCAGCAACAGGCGCAGAGGCAGGGCGCATTCGATCCGCGTCTGGAGGAGATTCGTTGGTTGCTCGAAGAACTACGAGTTTCGTTGTTCGCCCAGGAACTCAAGACCGCGCGGCCGGTTTCAGCGAAACGAATCCGCAAACGCTGGGAGGCGCTGGGCTTGTGATCTGCCGCTGCATGGCGTCGTCGATCATTCCTTTCGCTTTGCCTTCTTGACCTCTTTTTCGATCAAAAGCGTGATCCAGTTCGATAGGCTCCGACCGTCCGATTCGGCCAGTTTTTTCGCCCGGTTCTTGAGTTCGCCGTCGATGCGAAAATTGATAATTTTTTCTTTGGTCATTGCAATCTGCGCAATTGGCGTATATAAATTGTATGTACAAAGTGAAGTTTAACATACGGAACAGCGTCATGCAGTACGAAGCAGCAAAAATGGAATTGCGATCCCCGCCGCCGAAGCTCTCGCTGACGGCCCTCGCCACTGAGGTATTCGTGTTGGTCGCACTTGCCAGCAGTCTAATCTGGTTGATCTGATCAACCGGCAGCTGGTGCGCTAGAATCCCGTCGATCAGATTTGCGACGGATGGTCATCACATGCAGCCGTGTCATTGTGGTTCCGGGCGGCCCTACAGTGCCTGTTGTGCCCCCTACATCTATGGAGAGGCCACCCCGCAGACCGCAGAGGCCTTGATGCGCTCGCGCTACAGTGCCTACGCCGAGCACGCCATCGACTATCTCGGCGACACCCTGCACCCGGATCACCGCAGCGATTGGGACCGCGATGCGACCCGGCGCTGGTCCGATTCGGCCGAATGGCTGGGACTGGAGATCGTAGCAACCGAGGCCGGCGAGACGGGCGACGAGCTGGGTTGGGTGGAGTTCGTTGCGCACTTTAAAGAACGTGGCGAATTCAAGAGGCATCAGGAGCGTAGCCGCTTTCAGCGCCATGCGGGGCGTTGGTATTACGTCGACGGGGAGGTGCCCAAGCCGCAGACCCAGCGGCATGCCGCACCCAGGGTGGGGCGGAACGACCCCTGCCCCTGCGGGAGTGGGAAGAAATTCAAGAAATGCTGTGGCGCCTGATGGTCGCGATATTCGGGTCGATGCGGTCCCGATGAACAAGCCTTACTCCGAATCCTGCGTCCAGAACCGTGCGCCGATCTTCGCGGTGCTGCAGCCACGCCTCAGAGACTGCGAGCACCTGCTCGAGATCGGCAGTGGTACTGGCCAGCATGCAGTCTATTTTGCGGCCCAACTTCCGCACCTAACCTGGCATACAAGCGATTGTCGGGAGAATCATCCGGGGATCTTCGCATGGCTGAGCGACGCCCATCTGCCGAATGTCCAAGCGCCGATTGCGCTGGATGTGCTGCAGGACCGCTGGCCCGAGCGTCCCTTCGATGCGGTGTTCAGTGCCAATACCGCGCACATCATGTCCACGGCGGCGGTCGCGGCGATGTTCAGCGGCGTCGGCCGCGTGTTGCATCCGGGAGCCCACTTCCTGCTCTACGGGCCCTTCAATTATGACGGTCAATTTACGTCGCCGAGTAACCGGGACTTCGACGCCCGGTTGCGTGCCTACGACCCGGCGATGGGGGTGCGTGACGTCGCCTGGCTGACCGAACTGGCCACGGCCAGCGCGATGGCGCTCGCAGAGGATATCGAGATGCCGGTGAACAATCGCCTGCTGATCTGGCAGAAGGCTTGACGGATTGAGTCCGGCGTTGATTGGCCTGCAACGGGCGTTACGCCGGAAAGCGACCAGTGGCTAAAGTGAAACCGGCGACGGGCCGCTAGACAAGGCGTGGGATTCCTGATCGATCGCTTTTGCGTCGCCACGTCACGTTTTTCGCGAACGCGGTGCTAAACTCTGCCGCGAGAACCCGTTATGCCTATCGTGATCAAGACAATTTTCGCTTTCCTGGCCTGGGCAATGGCGTTTTCGTCCATCGCACTGGCGGACGTCTACAAGTATCGCGATGCCCGCGGCCATATTCATCTCACGGACAAGCCGATGAACGGCATGCGGCTGTTGAAGCGCTATCAGATCGCCACCGGTCGCAGCACCCGGTCGCCGGTGACCGCGGGGTCGGCGATGCGCCAAATGTTGAAGCGACGTGACGAACTGCAGCCCCTGATCCGAGACGCGGCCGCAGAGAGCCAGCTGCGTCCGGCATTGATCCATGCGGTGGTGCGGGCCGAATCTGCGTATCGCACGGATGCCGTATCGTCGAAAGGCGCGGTCGGTCTGATGCAGCTGATGCCGGCGACCGCGGAACGCTATGGAGTGGACGATCGTCGTGATCCGGTGCAGAACCTGCGTGGTGGTACGCAATACCTGCGCGATCTGCTGGTGATGTTCGACAATGATCTACAGCTGGCGCTGGCGGCCTATAATGCCGGTGAAAACGCCGTGATCCGTTACGGGCGAAAGATACCGCCTTTCCAAGAGACCCAGGGTTACGTGCGCAAGGTAATCCAGTTCTACCATGCCGCTGGCGGCGACAAGCTGGCCGCGCGCTAGCCGGCTGAACCGGGGACAGACCACGATTTCGCCAGTCCTGGCGACCCAACGTTGACGCAATGGCAGACCCTCGCAAGGAAGGCACTGTGCAGAGGCCGCACCCTGCCCGCGATGCGGGCGGACGGCGATGGTGGCGATGGCTGCGCGATATCGGGCTGCTGGTGCTGGTGTTCGTGGTCGTTCAATGGTGGCAGTCGCGTGATCTCGTAGAGGGCCCTGCGCCGCCGCTGGTCGGTCACCTGCTCGATGGCAGCCCCTATCAGCTGTCAGCTATGCAGCGCCCAGTGCTGGTGCACTTTTGGGCGACCTGGTGTCCTATTTGCCGCCTGGAACAGGACAGTATCGCGAGTATCGCGGTCGATTGGCCCGTGATCACCATCGCGACGACCTCAGGGGACGCCGAAGAGGTCTCCGGCTATCTGCTCGAGCACGGCCTGACGATGCCGGTACTGTTGGACGAGAATGGCGAAATCGCACGGCCTTGGGGTGTGCAAGGGGTCCCAGCGACCTTCATTGTCGATGGCGACAACATTATCCGCTATGCCGGCATGGGTTATTCGACCGAGATCGGCCTGAGGCTGCGTCTATGGTTGACCCGCCTACTGCGCGGAGGCCAAATCGGTCCAAAAGCCACATAGAACAGGCTGTCATTTACCCGAGCGCAGAAATTTGAAACTAACACCATGTTTCAAAGCCTGTTTTCCGATATTGCTCGTTCGCCTGGTGAGATTTTCGGGCTAGTTGCGGCACTCGATGACTGATCAATCCTCGCCGATCACTCGCTCTTCGCGCGGCGCGCTGAGGAGCTTTTCCGCCTCGACCTGAGTCTTGGCGAAAATCAATCGACAATCGCGGTCACTGCCTTCGGCCTTCAATGCGGCGCGTTGTTCGCGCGCCATACTGCGTGCGGCCTTGAAATTTTCAAAGGTGTCGAGATGCTCGAGCAGCTTCTTGCTGCTATCTGCATGCTGCGAGACGTAGTAGACGAAGTAGGGCATAGCGGCATCGATTTCCTGTGTAGAGCGCATAGTCTACCGCAGGTCCGGGTGGCCGCCGAGTCGCTGCAGGGCCGTGCGGCAGCCCTCTACTGCACTCAGCGCATGTTTTCACTGCCTGCGGGTCTGGCGAGTGACAGGTTATGCGTATGCTCACGCAGCTGTTGTTCGCGCTGCTCATATAACCGTGTGACTGCGCCGGGTTTGAGTTTCGGCCCCAGTTGGTCTGGGCGCAGGCCAAGGCTCATTTCCAGCAACGCGACTTCGCTATCGAAGAATGCCTGCCACGCGCTGACGCTGCGCTCGAAAATCAGGCGCTGCTTGGCATCGAGCCGCTGGCGGATTGCCGTCGTCATCTGCTGGATGCGTTGCTGAAGGTCGGCCTGAGCCTGAGTCTCACAGGCAGCCAGCGCAGCCGCGGTCTGCGCGCTGGCTATACAGGCCCGCAGGTCGAACGGACCCGGGTTAGGCGGTGCCGCTGTCGCACCGGTAGTGCAAAGCAGTGCGATGACCAGGAAGAAGCGGGCTTTGCGCCCTTGATCCGGCTTGGTTAATCTCTCGGGCACGTCATCTAACCTCATTCATGTGCGCTATGATAACCCTCGTCGGGCCAATGTTTCTCCCCCGTTTCGCGATGCAGGGGATGAGCATCGGTGGCATCTGCTTCCAGCACGGCCACGACGTCAAGGGGGGTATCACCGTGCGCGGTATTGGCCAATGAGCGTCTTCCCAAAGATCCAGACAGCGATCCCCCAGCGGCGATTCCAATACGGTGATTTCACCGTCACCGTGCTGGGTGAGATCGAGAGCGGAGACGCCCGCGATTATCGCTTCGTCGCTGCGTTCGTCAAAGAGGGCGAGGCGCAGCCGCGGCTGTTCGTAGTCTCTGAACACCTGCCCCCGGGAGAGCGGTCTCGGGGCAGTCATGCGCTGCGCGTGATCAACAGCGCGATGGACCAGGTCATGGATGTCGACGCCCGCTGGGGGCGACTGCAAGAGTTTACCGATCAGGCGCTGCAGATGGGTAGCCAGATGCTCGGCCTCGAGCAGGAAACCGCCTACCCGCTGATGTAGATCGAACGCCGGCCAGGGCGTGCACCAGTACCCACCTTTGGGTGAAACTTTTTCCTTAAGCCGTCGGCTTTTCCGCCGCTACCAAGCGTTGATGGTCCATCACAGGGGCCGTTCGCCTGGAGGGGAAGTTATTGCTCGGTTGGCTGAAAAAGAGAGCGGCATCGTCGCGTGTTCTCGGTCTCGACATGTACGAGGACGGGGTGGCGATGGCCGTCATCGATCGCAGCAGCGCCGATCGGCCGCTGGTGACCGCCTCTCGCTGGTGCGCATTCGATCCGGCCGGGGATCGGGCGGCGGCCCTCAAGCGGGCCGTCCGGGAGCTCGGTGCGCGTGGTCTGCCCGCCGTCGCGACTCTGCCGCATGCGGCCTATTCGCTGGTTCAGCTCGAGGCCCCGGAACTGGCGACCGAGGAGCTGCGTGAGGCCATGCGTTGGCGGGTCAAGGAGTTGATCGATTTTCCGGTCGAGGAGGCCGTGATCGACGTCGTGAAGTTGCCGCCCAGTCGGCGGCCGGGATCGCCGGAGTTGGTCTATGTCGTGGTCGCCAGGCAGAACGAGGTAGAGCAGCTCGGCGGGCTCCTGGATCAGGCCGGACTCGTCGTCGAGGCGATCGATATCGTGGAGATGGCGATCCGTAACCTGGCGATGTACCTGGATCGCCCCGACCGCCCGCGCGCCTATCTGCACATGGACTCCGGACAGACCGTGATAGAGATCGTCGATGGTCCGGAGCTGTATCTGAGTCGGCGCGTACCTCAGGAATACGATGCCGACGCAGACACCGCGCTGCTGCATGCACAAATGGAGAATCTGGCCCTCGAGGTACAGCGCTCGCTGGACTACTTCGAGAGCCAGTATGCACTGGGACCGGCCGACCAGCTGTCGGTCATCGTCGGCGACCAACGCCTGTTCGTCGCGTTGCAGAATGCCGCGCAGAGTTTTCTTACCGTACAGGTCCAACGTTTCGACTTTGCCGGCATCCAGCGGGCCAAGGGTGTCGAGCTCGAGACCCTCGGCCGCGGTGCCACCGCCGTGGGCTCCGCCATGCGAGGACTACCATGGGCGGCGTAGTGCAACAGATCAACCTGTACCGCGGTTACGCGGCGGCCGCCAGTGCGAGCGATGGCGCGAGGCTGATGCTGTATGCGGGCATCGGGGCCCTGCTGATCGTCGGCGTGCTGGCGATTGGC
>JASFJQ010000140.1:0-6090 GCA_050121305.1 Chromatiaceae bacterium | reverse complement strand
CGTCGCGAACCGTGCGGTCTGCGCTTTCCGCACGCTGCGACGAAGACTCAACCCCTTGTGCGTTCGAATTCGGCCATGAAGTCGACCAACGCCCGAACGCCCTGCTCGGGCATGGCATTGTAGATGCTGGCACGCATCCCGCCGACAGAACGGTGCCCCTTCAGCGTTCTCAGACCGGCCTCTCCGGCCTGCTTGAGAAACTCGGCATCCAGGTCGGCATCGGCCAGTGTGAAGGGCACATTCATCCAGGACCGGCAGACCGGATCGACCGGGTTGCTGTAGAGGCTCGAGGCATCGATGGCGTCGTACAACAACTGCGCCTTGCGGCGATTGACCTCGGCCATCTCCGCCAGTCCACCATTGCCGAGCAGCCATTTGAACACCAGCCCGGCCAGGTACCAGCCGTAGGTCGGTGGCGTGTTGTACATCGACCCGCTCTCGGCATGCGTCGCGTAGCTGAACATCGTAGGCGTACCATCGAGCGGGGCATGAATCAGGTCTTCACGCAGGATAACGATGGTCAGGCCCGCCGGACCGATGTTCTTCTGCGCCCCGGCATAGATCAGGCCGAAGCGCGACACATCGAGCGGCCTCGACAATATGGTCGATGACATGTCGGCGACCAGCGGCACGTCGCCTGTCTCCGGGACATAGGGAAACTCGACGCCTTCGATGGTCTCGTTCGGCGTGTAGTGCAGATAGGCAGCATCGGGCGACACGCTGATTGCATCGGAGGCGGGTACGCTGGTGAACTTGCCTTCCACCTCTGTGTCGGCGCCAATCCGCACACTGCCATAGCGACTCGCCTCGTTGATCGCCTTCTTGGACCAGGACCCGGTCCGAAAGTAATCGGCCTTGCCAGTACGTCCGATCAGGTTCATCGGGATCATCGCGAACTGGCTCGTCGCGCCGCCCTGCAGAAACAGCACCTTGTAGTTCGAAGGAATCCGCAAGAGTTCGCGCAGGTCGGTCTCCGCCTGCTCGGCGATCGACATAAACTCCTTACCCCGATGGCTCATCTCCATAACGGACAGACCGGCGCCATGCCAGTCCAGCATTTCAGCCTGCGCCGTAGCGAGCACCTCTTCGGGTAGCACCGCGGGTCCGGCGCTGAAGTTGTATATCCGGGTCATGGTATTTCTCGTCTGGACTTGAGTAGATCAATAAAGGACGTGGCGGGCGCAACGGAGACCATGGATCATCGGTGGCGATGGTCTGAGACACCTCGATAACGCGCTGCCGACGCCGCCGCGCCGATCGGCCGGATCACTCCCCGCCCGCATCTTCATCCTCATCCGCTTCCAACGCCTCTACACGCTCGATACCGATCAGCTTTTCGTCGTTGGACAGCCGAATCATCGTGACTCCCTGGGTATCACGGCCCATTCGTGACACATCGGCGACCCGGGTCCGTACCAGGGTGCCGCCGTCGGTGATCAACATGATCTCGTCGTCCTCGTCGACCCTTACCGCACCTATCTGCTCACCATTGCGCGGCGAGGTCTTGATCGAGATGACACCCATACCGCCGCGCCCCTTGATCGGGAACTGATCGATCGGGGTTCGCTTGCCGAAGCCGTTTTCGGTCACCGTCAGTACATCGCCGTCGTTTCCTATGATCAACGAGATCACCCGCTGATCTTTGCCCAACTTCACGCCCCGCACCCCGCAGGCCGTGCGTCCCATCGCGCGTACATCCGATTCCTGATAACGAATCGCCTTGCCCGCGGAGGTGAACAACATGACGCGCTGGTGACCGTCGGTGAGATCGACACCAATCAGGCGGTCGTCGTCGCGCAGATCGACGGCGATAATGCCGCTCGCTCGCGGCCGCGAGAAGTCGACCAACGGCGTTTTCTTCACCGTGCCGTGCGCCGTCGCCATGAAGACGAAGCGGTCCTCGGCATACTCCCGCACCGGAAGCACTGCATTGATGCGCTCACCCTGCTGCAGCGGCAGCAGGTTGACCATCGGACGCCCGCGCGCATTCCGTCCGGCCTGTGGCAGTTCATAGACCTTCAGCCAATAACACTTGCCGTGGCTGGAAAAACACAACACGGTGTCGTGGGTACTGGCGACGAAGAGTTTTTCGACAAAATCCTCGTCCTTGGTGGTGGTGGCCATCTTGCCACGGCCGCCGCGACGCTGCGCCCGATACGCGTCTATCGGCTGCGACTTCGCATACCCCTGATGCGACAGCGTCACGACCACATCCTCTTCGGTGATCAGATCCTCGAGTGTCAGGTCCATCTGATCGAGTACGATCTCGCTGCGCCGCGCGTCGCCGAACTGGTTACGGATATCGACCAACTCGTCCTTGATCACCTTCATCAGCCGGTCCGGGCTGGAAAGAATTTCAAGTAAATTTGCAATTTTATCGAGTATCTCCTCGAATTCATTGATTATTTTATCCTGCTCCAAGCCGGTCAGTTTCTGCAGGCGCAGGTCCAGGATTGCCTGCGCCTGGGTCTCTGTCAGGCGGTAGCCCTGATCCGTCAGGCCGAAGCCGGGCGCTAGATCTTCCGGCCGTGAGGCATCCGCCCCCGCCCTCGCCAGCATCGCCTCCACCGTGCCTGACTGCCAGGCACGATCGACCAGCTGTTTCTTCGCCTCGGCCGGACTGGGTGCCGCCTTGATCAGTGCGATGACCTCGTCGATGTTCGCCAGCGCGACCGCCAGGCCCTCGAGGGTGTGGGCGCGCTCACGCGCCTTGCGCAGCTCGAACAGGGTTCGTCGGGTGACCACCTCACGACGGTGGCGCAGAAAGTAGGCCAGCAGCTGCTTCAGGTTGAGCGTTCGGGGCTGACCGTCGACCAGCGCGACGATATTGATGCCGAATACATTCTGCATCTGTGTCTGCTGGAACAGATTGTTCATCACCACCTCGGCGACCTCACCGCGCCGCAGTTCGATGACCATGCGCATGCCGTCCTTATCGGACTCATCGCGCAATTCGCTGATGCCCTCCAGCTTCTTGTCCTTTACGAGCTCGGCGATCTTCTCCAGCAGACGCGCCTTGTTGACCTGATATGGCAGCTCGCTGACCACGATGCGCTGCCGACCACCGTCCATCTCCTCGATCTTGGTGCGCGCGCGGATGTAGACCTTGCCGCGGCCCGTGCGGTAGGCCTCACGCACACCGCGGACCCCGTTGATGATCCCCGCGGTAGGAAAATCCGGTCCGGGGATGATCTCCATCAACTCCTCGGCGGTGACATCGGGCTGCTCGATCAGGCGCACGCAACCGTCGATCACCTCGGTGAGATTGTGCGGCGGTATATTGGTCGCCATGCCCACTGCGATACCCGAAGACCCGTTGACCAGCAGGTTCGGGAACTTGGCCGGCAACACCTGCGGCTCGTGCTCGGACTCGTCGTAATTCGGGCTGAAGTCGACCGTCTCTTTGTCGATGTCCGCGAGGAGTTCGTGCGCGATCTTGGACATCCGCACTTCGGTGTAACGCATCGCCGCTGGCGCATCGCCGTCGACCGACCCGAAGTTCCCCTGACCGTCGACGAGCATGTAGCGCAGTGAGAAAGGCTGCGCCATGCGCACGATCGTGTCGTAGACCGCGGTGTCGCCGTGCGGGTGGTATTTGCCGATCACATCGCCGACCACGCGCGCCGATTTCTTGTAGGGTTTGTTCCAGTCGTTGCCCAACTCCCCCATGGCAAACAGCACCCGGCGGTGCACGGGCTTCAGGCCGTCGCGTACGTCCGGCAGCGCGCGCCCGACGATCACGCTCATCGCATAGTCCAGATAGGACTGCTGCATCTCGTCTTCGAGATTGACGGGGAGGATTTCCTTGGCGAATTCAGTCATAACAGGCTTTCCCGATGATGGCCGGAACCCGCGCTAGGGGGCCAGGATCGGGACTTGATTTCCGGACAAATTAAGCCTGTCATCCTATCATGGCGGCCGCACTGCGGCCTAGCATGAAAACGCCAGAGAACGGCTTACAGGGCGCGAGAGAGAGATTGGGCGCCAGAACAGGGCCGTTTTGCAGCTTAGCCAAATGCGGTCCGGGGCGGGACCGCCAGTGTTCTGACACCGCGACGCATGTCACGCGCTCAATCGAGTGGCAGCGCCGTGTTGTCGACCACCCGGCGCATCACGAAGCTGGAATGCACGCCGCTCACGCCTTCGATACGCGTGATCTTGTTCAGCAGCAGCGCCTGGTAGGCATCCATGTCGCGCACGATCACCTTGAGTTGGTAATCGGCATCCTGGCCTGTGATCAACAGGCATTCGAGAATCTCCGGCAGGGCCTTGATCCTGTCCTCGAAATTGGCGAAACGCTCCGGCGTATGTCGGTCCATAGAGATATGGACCAGGGCCAACAGACTCAGGCCGAGACGTTTGGCATCCAATATCGCGCGGTAAGCGGTAATGATGCCGCTCTGTTCCAACGCACGGACCCGCCGCAGGCATGGCGATGGCGATAGACCGATGCGATCGGCGAGGTCTTGATTGCTGATCCGGCCATCCGCCTGCAACACCTGTAGGATGTGCCTATCGAAGCGATCGATCTGCATATCTTGCCCCTATTCCGACCAAAAGAAGCAGAAAATATCTTGATTCGTTCAATACTAAAATTTTATTGCTCATTTTTGTTATTTCAAGGCGTAATTCGCAATTTCACGCCGATGTTTCCACGCTAGTATTCCCCCTGTCGACCACAAGTCGGCAGATTTTGCCCGACGATCACGAGCGATCGCAGGCAGCGTGCAGACGCCTCACGAGGGCGGCACGAGACCCGTTCCCTCCCCCCGCGCGGGGGAGGGTCTAGCGGCCTTATCGACAACCCTGGAGTCAGGACCCGTGAGCACCTTCGATCATCGCAAATACCGCCCGACGCGGGCCCCGAGAATGGGCGACCGCCGGTGGCCGGATAACACCATCGACAAGGCCCCTATCTGGGCCAGTGTAGATCTGCGCGATGGCAACCAGGCCCTGCTGGAGCCGATGAACGTGGGCCAAAAGCGCCGTCTCTGGGATCTCCTGTTGAAGATCGGCGTCAAGCAGATCGAGATAGGATTCCCGGCCGCGAGCCGACCCGATTACGAGTTCGTGCGTTGGCTGATCGAGCAGGACGCCATCCCAGCGGATGTGACCGTCCAGGTCCTGGTGCAGGCCCGAGAGGATCTGATCCGACGGACTTTCGAGGCGCTGCAAGGTGTCCGACGCGCGATCGTGCATGTCTACAACTCGACCTCGAAGGTGCAACGCGAACGCGTCTTCGGCCGCGATCGCGACGGTATCATCGCTATCGCCGCCGAGGGTGCCCGGCTGTTGCGTCGCGAGGCCGAGCGCTATCCCGACACCGAGTGGGTCTTCCAGTATTCGCCGGAGAGCTTTTCCAATACAGAGTGGGACTATGCCGTCGAGGTCTGCGACGCCGTGATCGCAGAATGGCGGCCGACCCGGGAACGGCCTTGCATCATCAACCTTCCGGCAACCGTCGAGAGCAGCACGCCGAATGTATTCGCCGACCAGATCGAGTATTTTTGCCGGCAGGTCACGCACCGCGACGCGCTGATCGTCTCGGTGCACACCCACAATGACCGCGGCAGCGCGGTAGCGGCCGCCGAGCTGGCGCTGATGGCGGGTGCCGACCGCGTCGAGGGCACCCTGCTCGGCAACGGCGAGCGAACCGGCAACATGGACATCGTGACCCTGGCGATGAATCTCTACAGCCAGGGCATCGACCCGAGGCTCGACCTGTCCAACCCCGACGAGATTATCCAGGTCTATCAGCAAAGCACCGGCCTGCCGGTACATCCGCGCCACCCATGGATCGGAGAACTGGTCTACACGGCGTTCTCCGGCAGCCACCAGGACGCGATCCGCAAATGTCTGCTTCGGCAGGCGCCGGATGAACCCTGGCAGGTGGCCTATCTGCCGATCGATCCCCGCGATCTGGGGCGGGACTATCAGGCGGTGGTTCGCGTCAACAGCCAGTCTGGCAAGGGCGGCGTCGCGTTCGTGCTGGAACGCGACTATGGCCTGACGCTGCCGCGCTGGCTCCAGGTGGAGTTGGCCCAGATTGTCCAGCGTGAGACCGAGCACGGCAGCGGGGAGGTGCATAGC
>JASFJQ010000139.1:0-6105 GCA_050121305.1 Chromatiaceae bacterium | reverse complement strand
ATCGCGAAAGGCGATCTCGCCTTGCGTCACATTCAAGTCGGTCGCACCGGGCCGGTCGACGATCTCATGGGGCTGAATGAAGATCGACACGCCGTCGCTGATGTTGCCGATATATTCAAAGAACTCGAGGAAGCTGCGGCTGAGCCCACGCGCCGCCTCGATGAGCATGATCGCCAGGCCCGCGACCATGGAGAATTCACCGACGCTCATGTCGCCTTCGGACCAGATCTTCAGCGCATAACCCACCATGGCGATCATCAGCACCATCGCCGCCGTGAACTGGAACCAGCGCAACTTCTCCATATACCAGTAGGTGCGTAGTGCATGATCCACCTCGTGGTTCAGGTAGTCCGTCAGATAGTCCTCCTCGAAGCGACGCCGTGCGAACATCTTGGCGTTCATCACGTTGGTCACCGAGTCCACCACTTTGCCGGTCACCAGTGAGCGCGCCTCCGCAAAATCCTTCGCATAGACGCGGCAGCGCTTCGCCAGCACATAGGAGACATAGACATAGATCGCCAGCCACAAGGTCAGGACCAACGCCAGTTCACCGCTGGCGGTGAAGAGGATGGCCAAGGCCACGGCCGATTTGATGATCAGCGGATAGAAATCAAAGGTAATCGCCCAAAGCGCATGCATACTGCTCATCGACACCTCGGCGATGCGATTGGCCAGCGAACCGGCAAAATGCGAGATGAAGTAACGATGCGAGTGATGCTGCAAGTAGCTGAATAGCGTCTTACGGATATTGGCGCGCAGGCGCGGCCCCGTCATCACCAGTACCGCTCCGCTGGCGCGGCTAAACAGCACAATGCCCAGGTTCAGAACACCGAAAAATATCAGCGCGCCCTGCGTCGCCTCAAACACATCGGCGCCGGTCTCATTCGCTATTGTGACTGCATCGATGATCTCCTTCACCGCATACGGCAAGAAAATGGTACAGGTTGCCTGCGCCGCTTCGAACACAAAGATTGCAGCCAGCGAGATCCGTGCCTTGAGGTAAAAGTGCAGCGCAAAACGCCAAGGCGAGCGAGAAAGACGAGGCGCATCTTCTGCAATAGTGAATGTCGTATCCATAAGGGACTGGACCGTACCGCTGATCTCCAGCACACCGCAAACTGCGGTTCAGCCTGGAGTGTAGGCAATGCGATGAATCCAAATGTACCGTAGAAATCGTGTTTTGATTCTGCAGGCAATGTCTTGCCGCCGTAAAACCCTGATGCGTCGCTTGCGACGCCAGGTCATGGCAAATCAACCCGCAGGAATCGTTACCAATGGCAGGCCTTCCTTACCGCCTGATTCGGTGAGAGAGAACAGCAGCATCAGGTAGGCGAAGGTCCGTTTCGATGGGTAGTCGCGATCATCAATCGAGAACCAATGGTCGCGGTATCTTACCGCCACAAAGGCGTCGCCCGGTCTTTCCCTGCTCGAGCGGATATCGATAAGCCTGCGCTCGAGATTGTGGCTGTCGTCGTCGCCCGTATCGAGCAGCGACGGAAGGGTGCGCCCATCGGCGACGTGCTCTGGGGGCACCATGACCTGGCCAGCCAGCTCAATCATGATCGCAAGGGTGGAGCGCGTGAGCATCGCCAGCTCGGTTTCGTTGCTGGCGACTTCACCGTAGGCGATGGTGTATTCAGAGGCATCGTCCCGGATTCCGAGCAACTGAGCGAGTTCGGCCCTGGCTGCACCAACCGCGGGTGGGACTTTGTCGCGTCGGATCACGAGTACCGTGGAATCTTCCGTGTCCTGTCTCTTTCTGACCCGCATACCCACAGCACCCGCAGCCTGGAGCTCGGTGATCAACTCGACGATACGATAGAAGCCTTGCTGTCCGGCCTGTCGTCGTAGGCCGGCCGAATGCTGGGCACGCTGTCCGTTGATCGCCTCGAGGGTGATGGGCAACACCATCTGCGCCGGCCAACCTGCCTGGATCATGAACAATACCGCGCTGGGCGGTATCGGCGTCATGAATGTCTTGTTGAAGGCGCTTCCCGCAATCGGTGCATAGGTGATGGTCGGCCTGTCCGTGTACTTCCCCGAACCGCCGATCGTGGCCTGGTTGGTGGTCCCAAATTCAGCCGCAGAGCCGCCGTCGAAGAACCTCGCGCTCAGGTTGACCGCGCCTTCCAGGGTGTAACCGCTGACGATCGAGGCCACCTCCACGAACAGCGGCATATCGGCATAGCGCAACTTGACGATATTGAGCAGCGTCTGCTCCTTCCAGGAGTCGGACACCGCCTTGTTGTAGTCGAAGCGGTCTCGCGCCACGCTCGGGGGGCCGATGGTGGAGCATCCGGTCACGAGGAGGACCGTCAGAAGGCCAATCGCTGCATGCCTGATCATGGTGTGTCCCGTTCGAAAAAACCGTTGATTAGACGCTGGTCATTGTACCCTTTGGCCCCTTGAGACATTTCGCTTCAATCGGCGACGTTTTGATTTCGGGCGAGAACCCAGCCGAACGCGGGCTAGCGTCTCAGTACCGAAGAACAGCCGGCAAAGGGTGAGAAATCGGCCGGCGCCTCGACCTCGATCGGCCCCAGCGGATCCGCCCCGCCCTGCACCTCGACCGCGGCATTGACCGCCGCCAGACAGGGGTTGGCCTCGCCGGATCCCATGCTCGAGAGCGCAAACAGCAGGTAGGCCGGATTGATCAGACCGGCGAGCACACTAACCCGGCTGCCTTGCAAGACGGTCACGGATACCTCGGGTCGACCGAGTGTACCCGTCACCCGCACCGGATTGGCGAGGCTGACGAGGCTGGCGCGCTTGGGTTGCGGCACAAAAACCAGGTCGATCTCCTCTGTATAAAGGTTCAGGGTGCCTGCCGCACCGATGGAGATACGCTGTGTATCGACCAGCAGGTCGTCACTGGTCGCGATCCCATCGACGATACTAAGGCGGGCGACCAGACAATTGATCTGGGTGACATCGGCCGCACGCCAGTTTCGCGACAGCATCGTGGTAATCAGGTCGGCACCCCAAAGGTCGAGTCGACGGCTGGCAATCCTGCCGTCTTTACTGACGACAGTGAACTGGCCATCGGCGTCTGCGAGGAACTCGTAGCGTGTGCGGCCGGTACCTGAAAGCCGCGCGGTGACATCGAGGCGACCGTCGACGGTCTCGGCCACACCGGCCTGCCGCAGCAGCAGACCATAGTCGAGGTCGCGCGCGATCAATTCCATATCGATCCGCGGCGGATTCTGTGACACGTCGATGCCCACATCGGCCTCGACCAGCGCCCCCGCCCAACCTCGCACGCGGAACGGTGCTAATCGAAACTCGCCGCCCTGTAGCGAGACCCGGAAATTGATATAGCCCAGATCGCCGAACTCTGTCCGCAATCGCTTACCCTTGAAGACCAGCTCGCCATCAAATCCCAGCAACTGCTCGACCGGCAGCTCGTAGTCGGGAATGACCCGTCCCTGTTCCCTGGCCGCAGCTGCGCTCTCGCGGTCGGGAATCAACTCGCGCAGATACAGCTGATCGGAATGCAGCGCGGCCTCTACCCTGGGACGCTCTTGATCCCGGTAGATGATGATCTCGCCGCCGATATCGCTCTGCCCCGATGCGATCGCCAGATCGTCGAGGATGATCCTGTCGGCCTTGTCAGCGAACCGTCCGCGGACTGAATAGGGGCCTTCCAGTGGCAGTAGCAGGTCGAACAGGGGCAACAGCGTATCGATCTCTGCACCCGACAGCTCGTACCGGACGTCGAACCCCCTGCCCTGCAGCGGGTACTCGACGCTGCCCTCGGCGCTAAAGCGGATATCGTCTCGGCTGACGGTCAGTCGCAGATCGCGCCACGGTCCGCTTGGGCGTTGCAACAGATCGCCGAGTGCTTCTGCCCGTAGTCGGGCCTCGACCGGTCTGCCGCCGAGCCGGGCTTGCGCCAAGACCTGAAGCGCCTCTCCGGGCCGGGCGCTGGCCTCGAAACCGGTGACCTCGATGGCAAACTGCTGGTCCATCATCTCGGTATCAAACCGCAACCTGTCTTCTGCTAGATCCACGTTGAGGGCGAGATCCGCCTGCTGCACCCAGCGTTTGATACTGAGGCCGCGCGTCGCCAGGCCGCTCAGCTGCCTCCCCCACGGCAGCTGGACTCGGGCGTCGATCTTGGTGTCGTCGATCGTGGCCAGCAGCGGACCCACGGTCATCGCCTGCGCATTCGAACGCGTCGTGATCGCGAGGTCGCGCACCGGCATCTCCAGGCCCTCGATCTGTTGCACGCGCAGCGCCATATCCAGGTCGGTGTCGCCGAGCTGGCCGATCGCCAGCGGGCGATCGAGATCCACCGGTGCCGCCGGCTGACCATTACTGGGCGGCAGCAGCCGGTCCAGCTGCAGGCGCCGCGATGCGAGCCGTGCGGTGATCTTGGCACGCCGTCCCTGGTGATCGATCACAATGTCGCCGGCGAGATCACTGCCGCCGATGCGCAGCTTCAGGTCCTCGAAAAGTCTGCGCCCCGCTTGATCCCGATAGCGGCCGCTGAGCGCATAATCTCCCTGCAGCGGCAGCAGGGACTGTAGCCGACCACCACTGAGCGCAAAGCTGAGATCCAGGCCATCGACATCGAGCGGTCGGGCCACGCTGCCACTGGCATCGAGCTGGATATCGTCACCGCGCAATTCCAGCATCAGCCCATGCCAGGGCCCGGCCGGTCGCTGCGCCAATGCCGCCAGCGATTCACCCGTGAGTCGTAGCTGGATGGCCTGCTCATTGAGCGTCGCCTCGGCCTGCAGCGAAACCGGCGTACCCGGCGCCACGGTCGCCTCGACGCTCTGTACCGAGATATCGAGGGGACGATCCAGCAGTGTCGTCGCATAGCGGAACTCCGCCTGGGTGGTGTCGGTACGCAGGTCTATCTGGGCGTGTTTGAGCAGTTTGCGCAGGCTCAGGCCATCCGGTTCCAGTGCCTCGATGCGCTCGCCCCAGGGCAGGATCGCACTGGCCTCCATGCGGGCACCGGCCAGCGTGGCGGTGCTTGAGGCCAGCTTGATGTCCTGGTCGTTGGCATACAGGCTCGCTTCGATGTCGCGCACCGGTTCACCCAGGCCGTCGAGCTGGTCGACCCGAATCTGGAGATCGAGGTCCATGACGGTGAACAGGCTCGGGTCCAGCGGCTGGTCCCATAGCGATTCTGCTTGTTCCACCTCTTCCGCCGCGGGTTCATCCAGCCCCATGTCGTCGATATCGAGACGCTGAGATTCGAAGCGGATCTTGAATGCCGGTCGCGGTGCATCGATGTCCCACTCCAGACTGCCCTGCAGGTCGCTGTCACCGATGCTGGCGGTGAACTCGGTGATACTCAGATAGTCAGCGAGGTCGAACCCAACCTTGGCGTCGAGTTCCAACTGCTCGGCATCGGGCAGCGGAAAGCCGGCGATCTGTTCCAGGTCGTCTGTATCCGGCCCCTCCAGATGGAGTTCGTATTCGCCGCGATCGAGCGCGGCGGGATCGACCACGTTCCCCTGTATCTGCAGGGTCAGTCGGCCGATGTCGCCGAGCAAGGTCGCCCTCCACCGGCCCGCCGATCCTGGCCCATCGAGGGGTTCCGCGCGCAGCGCCAAGGCGATCGGTACCGTGTTCAGCGTCGTCTGCGCCTCGAGCTCGAACGGCTCGCGTTGCACTTTGCGCGCAGTGACACGCTCGAAATGCAGGCTGCGCGCGGGGAGATCGGGCACCCGATAGCCGATCTTTGCATCGCGGAGAAGCATCTCTTCGATGGCCGGCAAGGTATTTGACCCGGTGGATGGGTCCGCGGGCTCAAAGGTGAAATTGTTTTGCCCATCCGCGTTTACCTCCAATAGGAGATCCACGCCCTGGAACTCCAGCGCAAGTATCTGCAGCTGCCCATCCAGCAGCGCCAATAGGCCGACCTGGATGGAGAAATTTTCGACCCGGGCCAGCTGGGCTCGGCTGGCCCACGCCGGGTTCGCGATCGTGAGCCCGGCGACGGAAAATCGCGGTGTCAGCGATCGCTCGAGCGTCAGCGGCCCCTCCAGGACCACCTCGCGACCGAGCGCCTCGGACACCCGCTGCTGGATCGGCGCACGGTAGAGATTGACATCGACGAAGAACAGCAGCGCAACCAGCGCCAGCAGC
>JASFJQ010000138.1:0-6110 GCA_050121305.1 Chromatiaceae bacterium | reverse complement strand
CTTGCCAAAGAGCTGGAAGATAAAGGCTATGGTTGGCTGACCGGCGAGGATGAGGCGGCATGAACACTCAGGAACATGAGGGCACTTCGCTGAATGCTTTGCTGTTGGCAGGGCAGCGTACGATGACACCACGACCCTCGAACACGGACTGGCTGACGCCGGTCCGCGAGCGCGGTGCCGCCGCGGTGGCCGAAATGCCACTGCCGAGTCGCAAAGACGAGGCCTGGCGCTACACGTCGGTCGGTTTCCTGGAACAGGTCGAATACCAACCCGTCGTCGAGGGCCCATTCGACGCCATCCAGCCGTCGGATATCGACGATCTGCTGCTGCCCCAGAGTCAGGGCCCGAGACTGGTGTTCGTGAACGGGTATCTGGCCACCGGGGTCAGCGATCTGGCACACCAGCAGGAGGGCATTCAGTTGCGCTCCCTCGCCGGGGGTCTGGGTGATGTCTCAGTCGAGTTGCGCCGACATCTCGACGGGATTGCAAAGCATCGGCACGTGTTCGCCGCGCTGAATAGTGCGCTGATGTCGGACGGGGCGCTGATCCATGTGGGTCGCGACGTCTCCGCCCGGGCGCCGATCGAGATACTCCATATCTCCATCGGCATGGAGGAACCCGGGATCAGTCATCCGCGGCACCTGATTGTGCTCGAAAGCGGCGCCCGCGCCGAGGTAACCGAACGCTACGCCTGCCTCGGTGATGCGCGTTATTTCAACAATGCCCTGGTCGAAGTGGCCCTAGGCGCCGACAGCGAACTGCTGCACATGCGCCTGCAGGAAGAGAGCCCTCAGGCACAGCATTTGAGCGATCTGCAGGTGCGCCTCGGTGAGCGCAGCCGCTACCGACTGGTGCTGGCTGCACTGGGTGGCGCCTGGTCGCGCAGTGACGTTCGGGTGACCTTCGACGGTGAGGGTGCCGCGGCGGAACTGGATGGGCTGATGCTGGCGCGTGATCAACAGATCAACGATGTGCATCTGGACGTTCAGCACCTGGTGCCGCATTGCACTAGTCGTGAGGCCTTCAAGGGCATACTCGACGGCAAGGGCCGCGTGGTGTTCGATGGCCGTATATTGGTCGCCCAGGATGCACAAAAGACCGATGCCCAGCTGTCGAATGACAACCTGATGCTGTCGCGATCCGCGGAAGTGGATACCAAACCGCAGCTGGAGATCTATGCCGATGACGTCAAGTGCAGCCATGGGACCACGGTCGGCGAACTCGACGCCAACATGCTGTTCTACCTGAGGTCACGTGGCATCCCCCAGGCGCGGGCCAAGCAGATGCTCTGCCAGGGCTTTGCCGAAGAGGTAATGGCACATATCGATAACGAACCGCTGCGCGCCTATGCGAATAAGCTGCTGACGGCACGGCTAGCACAAACGACGGAGTGACGATCTCGTGAGCACGAACGCAGGAGAAGCCTTGGTGACAGACTTTGCAGACGACGAGCGACTCGACCAGATCATCGCCGCATTGCGCACGGTCTACGACCCCGAGATCCCAACCAATATCTACGATCTGGGTCTGATCTATGCGATCGATGCCGTCGGCGAGCGTGAGATCGGGATAAAGATGACGTTGACGGCGCCGGGTTGCCCGGTTGCGGGGATTCTGCCTGGGATGGTGGAGAAGGCGGTGGAGACCGTGGATGGCGTCGACCGATGTCACGTCGATCTGGTCTGGGATCCGCCCTGGACGAAAGACAACATGAGCGACGAGGCGAAGCTGCAGCTGGGTTTGCTGTGACTCGCGCTCGCGCGTTTCTTAAGGAGTGACAAGGCATGGCTATCGAATTGACCGAAGCGGCCGCGCAACACGTGGCAAAAGAGATCGCAAAGCGCGGCAGGGGCCGGGGGCTGCGTGTCGGCACCAAGAAGAGCGGCTGCACCGGCTTCGCCTATGTGGTCGACTATGCCGATGAGATCGATCCCGCCGACCACGTCTACGAGAGCTATGGCGTGAAGGTCGTGGTCGACGACGAATCGCTGGTGCAGCTGGAAGGCATGGTGATCGACTTCGTGAAGACCAACCAGCTCAATCAGGGCTTTGAATTTCGCAACCCGAACGTGAAGGACATGTGCGGTTGCGGCGAATCCTTCAGTATCTGAGCGCGCCATGCTGACGACCCAAGAAGTGGCGGAGAACTTCGCGTTGCTCGACGATTGGGAGGCGCGGTATGCGTATCTCGTCGAGCTTGGCGAGGCGCTGCCGCCGTTGGACGACGCCTACCGCACCGAGGAAAACCGCGTACATGGGTGCGTCAGCAAGGTCTGGGTGCGTGCCGTTGCCGACCCCGATGACCCGTCGCGGCTGCGTTACGTCGGCGACTGTGACACCGCGATCATCAAGGGTGTCCTGGCGCTGCTGATCGAACTGATGTCTGGCCACACCCCGACGGAGATCGAGGCCTTGGACATCGATGGTCTGTTCGATGAGTTGAAACTCGGTGAGAACCTGAGCCCCAACAGGCACTTCGGTATCTATGCGGTGGTCGATCTGATGAAGAGCCAGGCCGCTGGCGAGGCGCCATCGCCGCAGAAAGCCAGCCGCCACTAAAGCGCGGTCCGGCGCGGTCCCTGACGCGCTAGCTCGCGCTGGCGAGGCACGAAACGGCCGGCCGGCTGGCGGCGCCAACCTGCAATTAAGAAACCATGCAAGAAGAAGTCAAGTTCTACTACGGTAAGACCCTCAAGACCTCGGCGGATCTGCAGACCAATGCCTGCTGCACCGGCGATGCGATGCCCGACCACGTTCGCGACGCACTTGGCTTGCTGGCCCCTGCGGTAGTGGAACGCTACTTTGGTTGCGGTCTCGTGGTGCCGGCTGCGTTGGCGGGCCTGCGGGTGCTCGATCTTGGCTGCGGTGCGGGTCGCGATGCCTACCTGTTATCCTATCTGGTCGGCGAGCAGGGGGCGGTGGTCGGCGTCGATATGACCCGAGAGCAGCTGGATGTCGCACGGGCACACGTCGACGAGCATGCGCAGCGCTTCGGCTATGCGGCATCGAACGTGACCTTCATCGAGGGCGACCTGGGGCAGCTCGATCAACTCGGTCTGCCGGCACAAGGCTTCGATCTGATCGTATCCAACTGCGTCATCAACCTCTGCCCCGACAAGGCACAGGTGCTGCGCCAGGCGCACCGTCTGCTAAAGCCGGGTGGGGAGATGTACTTCTCCGATGTCTACGCGGACCGCCGCGTGCCGCCTGCGGTGGCCGAGCACCCGGTGCTCTACAGCGAGTGTCTGGGCGGCGCCCTCTACTGGAATGACCTGATCCGTCTTGCCAAAGACGCCGGATTCGCTGATCCGCGCCTGGTGTCGGACAGCCCGATCACCATCGACAACCCCGAGCTCGCAAGGCTGGTCGGTGATCTGCGTTTCTATTCCGCGACCTACCGCCTGTTTAGGCTGGAGCAGCTCGAAGCGGCCTGTGAAGACTACGGTCAGGCGGTCGTCTATCGCGGCAATCTGGCCGAACAGCCGATGCGGTTTGTGCTCGACAAGCAACACGCGTTCGACAAAGGGCGGGTGGTGCCGGTCTGCGGTAACACCTTCGATATGCTCCATGAATCGCGTTTCCGGCAGCACTTCGACTTCATCGGCGACAAGTCGACCCACTTTGGGATCTTCGCCGGCTGCGGATCGGTGATCCCGTTCGACGCCGGCGATCCTGTCGATTCTGCTGCGGCCGGTTGTTGCTGATAGTCACGGAATCAGACCGCCGTTTTTCGGTATATTCCGCACTCCGGCTTGATCGCAGCCATCCGCACGGAGCCGATATGCGAAGAATCAGTGCCTCGGTCAGCCCAGAGGGCAGCCTGGAGGTCTTGTCACAGCTGGAGGTCAAGACGCTGCTGGATACCAGCGCACGGGGCCTGTACCGCTTGTTCCGCAACTGTGCGCTGGCGGTCCTGAACAGCGGCAGCCACACGGATGATGCCCGTGAGATCTTCGACAATTACCGAGATTTCGGCATCAATCTCATGCAGCGCAATCAGGGCATCAAGCTGCGCCTGGAGAATGCCCCCGCAGCGGCCTTCGTCGATGGCCGGATGATCCAGGGCATCCGTGAGCACCTGTTCGCGGTGCTGCGGGACATCATCTATACGCACAACGAGATCCTCGGGGACCCCACATTCGACCTCGGGCGCAGTGAACACATAACCTCGGCGGTCTTTCACATCCTGCGCAATGCGCGCGTGTTGCGCCCCAATGTCGATCCGAGCATCGTTGTCTGCTGGGGCGGTCACTCGATCGGCCGTGAGGAATATGACTACACCAAGGAGGTCGGCTACGAGCTCGGTCTGCGCGGCCTGGACGTCTGCACCGGTTGCGGACCCGGGGCGATGAAAGGGCCGATGAAGGGCGCCACGATCGGCCATGCCAAGCAACGCATCAGCGATGGACGCTATCTCGGCCTGACCGAGCCGGGGATCATTGCATCGGAGCCGCCAAACCCGATCGTCAACGAGTTGGTGATCCTGCCGGATATCGAGAAACGCCTGGAGGCCTTTCTGCGTATCGGTCATGGCGTGGTGATCTTCCCGGGCGGGGCCGGTACCACGGAGGAGCTCCTCTATCTGCTCGGCGTCCTGATGCATCCACACAATGCGGGGCATCCGTTCCCGGTGATCCTTACCGGGCCCGGAGAGAGCGCCGAGTACTTCGAGGCGGTAGACCGCTATGTGGGAAAGACCCTGGGCCCGGAGGCACAGCGCCACTATCGCATCCTGATCGACGATCCGAGCGAGGTGGCGCGCTCGATGCGCGAGGCGATGGAATCGGTTAAGGCGTTTCGGCATGCGGGCAAGGATGCCTTCTACTTCAATTGGCAGCTGCACATCGAGCGCGATTTTCAAGAACCTTTCGAGCCGACCCATGCAGCGATGGCGGGCCTGTCGCTGAAAGCCGATCAACCACCTCACCAACTGGCCGCGAATCTGCGGCGGGTATTCTCGGGGATCGTTGCCGGAAACGTGAAAGAGGAGGGTATCCGCGCAGTGGACGCGCAGGGCCCGTTCGAGATCCATGCAGGGCCGGAGATGGCGGCCGCTACCGATGACCTGTTGCAGCGCTTCGTGGCGCAGCGGCGCATGAAGCTACAGGGCGAATACACCCCCTGTTACACCCTCGTCGGCTGATCGGGCAATGTTGATCTGGAACAATACCCACCCTTGAAAACCCGGCGGCGGGTACCTATCTAAAGAGCAGGAAGGTGGGGCGAGAGACCCACCCTAGGCGTCTCAAGGACGCGGCCAACAGAGGAGAAAACCATCATGACACTGACAAGATATGAACCCTGGAGCCTGCTTGACCAGATGCGCCGGGAGATGGAGCGCGCCATGGACACGCCTACCGCTGAAGGCAGCAGTGTAGCGACCAGCGACTGGGTGCCGGCGGTCGATATCAAGGAGGAGAAGGACGCCTTTTTGATCGTCGCCGACATCCCGGGCGTCGATCCGAAGGATATCGAGGTCCATATGGAGAACGGCGTGCTGTCGATCAAGGGCGAGAAAGAGTCCGAGAAAAAGGAAGAGCGCGAGGGCTACAAACGCGTGGAACGCAGCTATGGTAGCTTCTATCGACGTTTCAGCCTGCCCGACACAGCCGATCCGGATAAGATCTCGGCCAACAGCAACAACGGTGTGCTGGAGGTACGGATCGCGAAACAGGAAAAGGTCCAGCCGCGCAAGATCTCCGTTAACACCTGATCATCCTGCGTGCCGGCGCCACAGCGATGTGGCGCCGGTAGGTTTTTTGCGTGCGCGTTATGGATCCTCTGGGCATTGATGCATGGATTATAAAGACTACTACGCGGCAATGGGCGTGGCGCGTGACGCCACCCAGGACGAGATCAAGCGCGCCTATCGCAAGCTGGCGCGGAAGTACCATCCGGATGTCAGCAAGGAGCGGGACGCCGAACGCCGTTTCAAAGAGCTGGGCGAGGCCTATGAGGTCCTGAAAGACCCGGAGAAGCGCGCGGCCTACGATCAACTGGGCAAAGACTGGCGGGCAGGGCAGGAATTTCGCCCCCCGCCGGGTTGGGATGCCGGCTTCGAATTCTCGGGTGGCGGCTACACCGATGCCGACCATGGTGGTTTCTCCGAT
>JASFJQ010000137.1:0-6113 GCA_050121305.1 Chromatiaceae bacterium | reverse complement strand
GCCCCACGGTCGGCGACAGGCTTCGCCTCGCTGACAGTGAGCTGTTTATCCAGGTCGAAGAAGACCGAACGGTGTATGGCGACGAGGTGAAATTCGGCGGCGGTAAAGTGATTCGCGACGGCATGGGGCAGAGCCAGCAGCCAGCCGCACAGGTCGTGGATGCCGTGATCACCAACGCGCTGATCCTCGACCATTGGGGCGTGGTCAAGGCCGACATTGGGATCAAGAACGGGCGCATCGCAGGGATCGGCAAGGCCGGCAACCCGGACGTCCAGCCCGGCGTCGACATCATTATCGGGCCTGGGACCGAGGCGATCGCCGGCGAGGGCCAGATCCTCACGGCCGGGGGGATCGATGCGCACATCCATTTCATCTGCCCGCAGCAGATCGAAGAGGCCTTGATGTCGGGCGTGACTACCATGCTCGGCGGTGGCACAGGCCCGGCGACCGGCACCAATGCGACCACCTGCACCCCGGGCCCATGGAACATTCACCGCATGCTGCAGGCGGCCGAGGCGCTGCCGGTCAATCTGGGGTTTCTGGGTAAGGGCAACGCCTCCCGCCCGGGGCCACTGTCCGAGCAGATCGCCGCCGGGGCGATTGGCCTCAAGCTGCATGAGGATTGGGGGACCACGCCGGCGGCGATCGACAATTGTCTGACGGTGGCCGAGAACTTCGACGTCCAGGTGGCGATCCACACGGACACGCTCAATGAGTCCGGTTTCGTCGAGGATACCCTGGCGGCGATCGCCGGGCGGACCATCCACACCTACCACACCGAGGGCGCCGGTGGCGGGCATGCCCCGGATATCATCAAGGCCGCCGGCCACCCCAACATATTGCCGTCGTCGACCAATCCCACGCGACCCTACACGGTCAACACGGTCGACGAACATCTGGACATGTTGATGGTCTGTCATCACCTGTCACCCTCGATCGCGGAGGATGTCGCCTTTGCCGAGTCGCGCATCCGGCGCGAGACCATCGCCGCCGAAGATATCCTGCACGACCTCGGCGCCTTCTCGATGATTGCATCGGACTCGCAGGCGATGGGGCGTGTCGGCGAAGTCATCACGCGGACCTGGCAGACCGCACACAAGATGAAGGTGCAGCGCGGGAGCCTGGCCGGTGATCCGTCCACGCATGACAATCAACGGGCCAAGCGCTATGTGGCGAAATACACCATCAATCCGGCGATTACCCACGGTATTTCGCATGAAGTGGGGTCGGTGGAGCTGGGTAAGCTGGCCGATCTGGTGTTGTGGAAGCCGGCCTTCTTCGGCGCCAAGCCGAGCCTGGTGATCAAGGCGGGCATGATCGTCGCCGCGCCCATGGGTGATCCCAATGCCTCCATCCCGACGCCGCAGCCGGTGCATTACCGACCGATGTTCGCGGCCTTCGGCAGCGCACGGCATGCGACCCGCATGACCTTTCTGTCCCAGGCCGCGCATGAGGCGGATGTGCATCGCCACCTGGGTCTGGAATCGCGCATCGGCGTCGTGCGCAATTGTCGCGGCGTACAGAAGGCCGACATGATCCTGAACAATTGGCAGCCGACTATAGAGGTCGATCCACAGACCTATGCAGTGCGTGCCAATGGTGAGCTGCTGACCTGCGAACCCGCCGCGGTATTGCCGATGGCGCAGCGCTACTTCCTGTTTTGAGATGATGAACGAAGTGTCCGCCGATGCTTGAGCTATCCCGCCGTGTCCGCGAGGGCGAGCCCGCAACCACGCTGACCCTACCCCTGGAGGGGCGGATCCGCAGCCGGCAGCGTGTCGTACTGGATAACGGTACCGAGGCCGGGGTGTTTCTGGAGCGCGGCCAGGTTCTGCGGGACGGTGATCTCCTGGGCAGCGAGGACGGTCTGATCGTGCGCGTCAGGGCGGCTGCAGAACCGGTGTCCGAGGCACGCTGCAGCGACCCGCTGCTGTTGGCAAGGGCCTGCTACCATCTGGGCAACCGGCATGTGCCGCTGCAGATCGGCGACGGCCTGGTACGCTATCCACACGATCACGTACTCGACGACATGCTCATCGGTCTGGGGCTGCAGCCATCGTTTACACAGGCCCCGTTCGAACCCGAGCCAGGCGCCTATGGCGGCAGCGTGCAGTCACACGGTCATGTGCATGCTGGGCAGCGACACGACGATCATGCCCACTGAATCACAGGCTACCGCACCGCTCGGCCGCGTGCGATTGATGCAGCTGATCAGTCCGACGCTTCCCATCGGCGGCTTCACTTATTCCCAGGGCCTCGAGTGGGCGGTCGAGCATCGCTGGGTGCGCGACCCTGCCACGCTGAGCGACTGGTTGGCGGGCCTGATGGAGGACAACCTGGCACGCCTCGAGCTACCGGTCCTGCGGCGTCTGCATGCGGCCTGCGAGTGCGCGGATCCTGATGGCCTGGCGCGTTGGGCGATGTACCTCTATGCCAGCCGCGAGACATCAGAGCTGCGCGCCGAGGAGCGCCAGCGCGCGCGCGCACTGATCAGCCTGCTCGGCGATCTCGGTATCCGGCGGGCGCATGACTGGCGGGAGGCATTGGCGCCCTGCCAGGCGGCGCCCTTTGCGCTGGCCGCGGTAGATTGGGGTATCGCGATCGAAGACTGTGCGCTGGGTTATGCCTGGGGGTGGCTGGAGAATCAGGTGGCCGCGGCGATCAAGCTGGTCCCGCTGGGCCAGACCGACGGCCAGCGCGTCCAGTTCGCCCTTGCCGAACGTCTGCCGGCCGTGATTGCGTCCGCGTTGGATGTTGACGACGATGACATCGGTGCCAGTGCGCCCGCACTCGCGATCGCCAGTGCGCGACATGAGACGCAATACACCCGCCTGTTCCGCTCCTGAGGCCATGTGCTATTCGGCGACTGCAGATTGCTGACCTGAGACTCTCAGCAGCCACCGCGGTGGCGGTAGAATTTCAAAATCAAGCGATCGGCAGAGGAAACGATGATGAGGACAGACAAAACGCCGCTACGGGTCGGTGTCGGCGGTCCGGTCGGCTCGGGCAAGACCGCGCTGCTCGAGCAGCTGTGCAAGCGGCTGCGCGACCGTTACGACGTCGCAGTCGTGACCAACGACATCTATACCAAGGAAGACGCCCAGATCCTGATGCGCGCGCAGGCGCTGCCGTTTGAACGCATCGTCGGCGTCGAGACCGGCGGCTGCCCGCATACCGCGATCCGCGAAGACGCCTCGATGAACCTCGCGGCGGTCGAAGATCTGCAGCACAAGTTCCCCGACCTCGATGTCGTGTTCATCGAGAGCGGCGGCGACAACCTCGCGGCCACCTTCAGCCCGGAGCTGGCCGACCTGACGATCTACGTCATCGACGTCGCCGAGGGTGAAAAGATACCGCGCAAGGGTGGTCCGGGCATCACCCGTTCAGACCTCCTGGTCATCAACAAGATCGATCTGGCACCTTATGTCGGTGCCTCGCTCGAGGTGATGCAGTCGGATACCAACCGCATGCGCGGTGACCGGCCCTGGGTATTCGCGAACATGAAGACCGGGACCGGGCTGGATGAGGTCGTCGCGTTTATCGAGCACGAGGGGATGCTGCAGGCCGCGCAGTAGGTCATTGGTGGGATAAGCGGGTCAACCTGCATATCTCACCGCTTTCCGTCGCGAGCGGTTCGAGCCGCCGCTGTGGCGGGGCGCACGCAGTGCAGGGCGGTGAAGGCGTAGCCGACACTACGTCGAGCCGGTCGCAACGAGTACGCACCGTCACAGCGAGCGTATCGGGCCGCGCAGTAGGTCATCGGTGGGATATGCAGGTTAAACTCCCGCAATGGACGTCTCGCATATTATCGAAGGGCTGAACGAGGCCCAGCGCAACGCAGTCACTGCGCCGGCGGGCAGTACGCTGGTACTGGCCGGGGCCGGCTCGGGTAAGACCCGCGTACTGGTGCACCGCATTGCCTGGCTGATCCAGGTCGAGGGCCTGTCGCCCTGGGGTATCCTCGCGGTCACTTTCACCAACAAGGCGGCGCGCGAGATGCGCCACCGAATCGAGGCGCTGCTGGGCCAGCCGGTCGGTGGCATGTGGGTCGGCACCTTCCACGGACTGGCGCATCGGCTGCTGCGTGCACACTGGCAGGAGGCGGGACTGCCGCAAGGCTTTCAGATTCTGGATTCCGACGACCAGCAGCGTCTGGTCAAACGCATCATGCGCGAGATGAACCTGGATGACGCCAAGTGGCCGCCGCGTCAGGCGCAGTGGTTCATCAACAAGCAGAAGGACGAGGGCCTGCGTGCGGATCACCTGGATCACGCAGGCGATCCCTATCAGCATCAGATGATTGCGATCTACCGTGAGTATGAGGCGGCCTGTGAGCGTGCCGGCAGCGTGGATTTCGCCGAACTGCTGCTGCGCGCGCACGAGCTGTGGCGCGACCGACCGGATGTTCTGCAGCATTATCGTGCGCGCTTCGGCGCCATCCTGGTCGACGAGTTCCAGGACACCAACGCCATCCAATACGCCTGGCTGCGCATGTTGGCTGGCGAGCAGGACAAACTGTTCGTGGTCGGCGACGATGATCAGTCGATCTATGGCTGGCGCGGTGCACGGGTCGAGAACATCCAGGATTTCCAGGCCCATTATCCAGACGCCGAGGTGATTCGCCTCGAGCAAAACTATCGCTCGACCGGCACTATCCTGCGCGGCGCGAATGCGGTGATCGCCAACAATCCGAGCCGGCTCGGCAAGGAGCTATGGACAGAAGACGACGAAGGCGACCCGATTCGCGTGTATGGCGCCTTCAATGAGGTCGATGAGGCCCGGTACGTGATCGGCCGGATCCAAGGTGCGATCGAGGCCGGCAGCCGCCGCGCCGAGTGCGCGATCCTGTATCGGACGACCGCACAGTCGCGGCTGTTCGAAGAGGCGCTGCTGCAGGCCGGCATCCCCTATCGCGTCTACGGCGGCCTGCGCTTTTTCGAGCGCGCCGAGATCAAGGACGCACTGGCCTATCTGCGGCTGCTGTCCAATCGGCATGACGACCCGTCGTTCGAGCGTGCCGTCAATCAGCCGCCGCGCGGTATTGGGCCACGGACTCTGGACGCGGTACGTGCGCATGCGCGGGATTTCGGCTGTTCCCTGTGGCAGGCGGCCGGCGATCTGCTGCGCGGTGGCGCGATGGCCGCACGCGCGGCGAATGCGCTGCGCGGCTTTCTCGATCTGGTCGAGGAGATGGTCGCGAACAGCGCCGAAGCGGGACTGCCGGAGCGCGCGGCATTCGTGATCGAGGCCTCGCGTCTGCGTGAGCACTTCGAAAAGGGCCGTGATGGCAAGGGCCAGGACCGGATCGAAAACCTCGAGGAACTGGTCAATGCCTGTCGCCAGTTCGAGCTACCCCAAGAAGACGACAGCGGCCTGTCCGAGCTGGACGCCTTTCTCGCGCATGCCGCGCTCGAGGCCGGCGATACCCAGGCCGAGGAATACGAGGACTGTGTCCAGCTGATGACCCTGCACTCGGCCAAGGGCTTGGAGTTTCCGATGGTATTCATCGGTGGCATGGAGGAAGGGCTCTTCCCACACAGCATGTCGGCCGACGACCCCGAGCGCCTCGAGGAGGAACGGCGCCTGTGTTATGTCGGTATGACGCGCGCGATGTCGCAGCTGCATTTGACCCATGCAGAGAGCCGCCGTCTGCATGGTTCCGAGGGCTATCCGCTACCGTCGCGTTTTCTGCGGGAGATCCCGATGGACCTCATCGAGGAGGTGCGTGCGCGACCGGCCGTCTCTCGGCCCTATGCCCCGGCGTCCGGCTCGCTCGCCGCGGCGCAGGATGCGACGGGCTTTCGGCTCGGCCAGCGCGTGCAGCACCCAAAGTTCGGGGAGGGGGTGGTGCTCAATGCCGAGGGGCAGGGAAACGGGGCGCGTGTGCAGGTGAACTTCGAAGACGAAGGCGCCAAGTGGCTGGTCGTCGCCTATGCCAATCTCAGCCCCGCCTGATGGGCGTCTCGGAAGCGATGTCGCAGGCGCCCGCGTCCGATGCGGTCCCTGAGGTCCCCCCGATCCCGATGTCGCTGTATGTGCACATCCCCTGGTGTGTGAGCAAGTGCCCCTATTGCGACTTCAATTCTCATGCGCTGCATGCGCCGGTCGATCAG
>JASFJQ010000136.1:0-6148 GCA_050121305.1 Chromatiaceae bacterium | reverse complement strand
TCAGGCTGCCATGGGCGACGGACATCATATTGCGATGACTGAGCATCACGCCTTTCGGGCGCCCCGTGGTGCCCGAGGTGTAGACGATCGATGCCAATGCGTCGCCATCGCCATCGCTGCGCCGGCTAAGTTCAGCGGGCTGCGCCGGCAGCCAGTCAGCGACCACGCGCACGCGACTGTCTTCCGCCGCGAACTCGCGCGCGGCCTCGCTGTCCTCGAGCAGCAGCACACGCTGCAGCGATACTTCATTGGTAATGGCCGGTGCCAGCCGCCCCCAGCGCCCGGCAGCCTGCAAGAGCAGGATCTGCACATCCGCATCCCGCAGGATGTACGCGACGTTGTCGGGTCGGTCGTCGGTGTAGAGCGGAACGGTCACCAGGCCCAGGCTTAGGGCGGCCTGATCAAACATCACCCATTCAGGACAATTGCGCAGCTGTATGGCCACGCGCGCGCCGCCGGGCAGACACTCGGCAGCCAGCGCCGCCTGCCAGCGAGCTACGGCGGATGCCATCTCCGCCCAGGTGTAGCTCGCCCAGTCCTTGGTCTCCCTATCAAAATACCGGTACGCGTCAAGCGCGGGCGTTCTCGTGACGCGATGGGCGAACAGCCCGTCCAGCGTCACGGCCTCATCGGGCGAGATCGGGTCTTCGTGCAAATTCTCCACAGGGCATCCTCTGTGTCGCGTCACGGGGCGCGCCGAAGACATCGCCCCCCAGCCTGCATAGCTCACCGATTTCCTGCTGCGGCCCCCGATACGCTCGCTGTGACGGGGCGCTGTCCGATGCCCTCCCTGGCATCGGCCCTTCGGGCGCACTGCGTGCGACCCGTTTCGCTCCTGGCAAAACGGTCTCGTTGCAGCCGGTTCGACGTAGTGTCGGCTACGCCTTCACCGCCTTCCACTCCGTGCGCCCCGCCACATCGGCGTCTCGGGGTCCTCGTTACGAAAAACGGTGAACAATGTAGGCTAGGGGTGAAATGGCGCACTCGCTCGTTGTGTAGTATTTTCTGCAGTCTCGTCTATTTGACCCGATCTTGTCATGCACATCCTGCTTAACGGCAAACCACGTGAGGTGGCGGCAGACAGCACGCTGGCCGACCTCTTGGCGACTCTCGAGCTGCAAAACAGACGATTTGCGGTTGAGGTCAATGAAGAACTTATTCCGCGCAGCGAACACGCCGGTCATGCCCTGCGCGCAGATGACCGCGTGGAGGTGGTGCAGGCGATCGGTGGCGGCTGACGATCTGCCAGTTGTCCCGTCTCCATCCAGTAATAAAGACCCGGGGAAACCGTCGACGATGTCTCAGAATCTCACTGATCCGCTGCTTATCGCTGGTCGCACCTTTTCATCGCGCCTGCTGGTAGGGACGGGCAAGTACAAGGACATGGACGAAACGCGCGCGGCGGTCGACGCCAGCGGTGCCGAGATCGTGACCATCGCAGTACGCCGAACCAATCTCGGTCAAAACACCGATGAGCCCAATATCCTCGACGTGCTGCCACCGGACCGCTTTACGCTGCTGCCCAACACCGCAGGCTGTTACGACGCCGAAACGGCAGTACGGACGTGCAGGCTGGCGCGCGAGCTGCTGGACGGCCACGACCTGGTGAAGCTCGAGGTGCTGGGCGATGAGAAGACGCTGTTTCCGGACGTGATCGCAACGCTGAAGGCCGCCGAAGAGCTGGCCCGCGATGGCTTCAAGATCATGGTCTACACCAATGACGACCCCATTATCGCGCGCGAACTCGAGGCCATAGGCTGCGTCGCGATCATGCCGCTGGCCGCACCGATAGGGTCCGGCCTCGGGATCCGCAACAAGCTCAACATCCGCACCATCGTCGAGAACGCCTCGGTGCCGGTCCTGGTCGATGCCGGCGTCGGCACCGCCTCCGACGCCGCGGTCGCCATGGAACTCGGCTGTGACGGCGTATTGATGAACACCGCGATCGCTGCGGCACAGAGGCCGGTCCTGATGGCCAGTGCGATGCGCAAGGCCATCGAGGCCGGACGCGAGGCCTATCTGGCCGGTCGCATGCCGGCCAAGCGCTTTGCCTCCGCCTCGTCACCGCTCGAAGGCCTGTTCTTCGATTGACGCAACCCGCCAACGAAGTACCGGCTGGCCCGGCGTTGGACACTCTTAGGCCCCGGACCGCGACTCTCCCAGATGGTCGAATCAGAGAACAACAGCGTCCCCCGCCGCCCCATCCGCAGCTTCGTGCGCCGCGAAGGCCGCCTCACGCCTGGCCAAGAGCGCGCCTTCGAGTCGCTGTGGCCGCGCTGGGGACTGGACTTCCAGACCACGCCCCTCTCGCTTCCCGCGATCTTCGGCAATACCCACCCTGTATATCTGGAGATCGGCTTCGGCAATGGGGAGAGCCTCGCAGAGATGGCGCACCAGCACCCGAAGCGAAATTATCTCGGCGTGGAGGTACATACCCCGGGGCTAGGTCACCTGTTGCTGAAGCTGGCGGAGTTCGGCTGCAGCAACGTACGGGTCATTCGGCATGATGCCGTCGAGGTACTGAGGTGCATGCTCCCCGCCGCCAGCCTCGAGGCGGTGTACCTGTTCTTCCCCGATCCGTGGCAGAAAAAACGGCATCACAAACGCCGCATCCTGCAGACATCATTCGTCGAAGAGCTGGCACGTGTTATTCGACCCGGGGGCCATCTGCATGCCGCCACCGACTGGCACGACTATGCCGAGCATATGCTCGAGGTGCTCAGCGCCGACACCGCGCACTTCTGGAACCCGGCGGGCCCTGGCAATTTCGCACCGCGCCCGGACTCGCGGCCGTTGACCAAATTCGAACGGCGCGGCCAGCGACTCGGTCACGGCGTCTGGGACCTGATCTTCGTCCGGCACACGTGAGCAGCTTGCGCGTCGAGCGCCTCGCCCGCCCCGGCCTGAGTGCGACCGAACTGACGGTACCGGCCGGCAGCTGCACTGCGGTGTTCGGCCCCTCGGGCAGTGGCAAGACCCTGCTGTTGCGCGCCATCGCCGACCTCGACGAGGCCGACGGCGAGGTGTGGTTGGACGACCGCGCGCGCAGCAGCCTGAGCGGTCCCGCATGGCGCCGGCAGGTGATCTATGTTGCCGCAGAGAGCCATTGGTGGGCGCCGCAGGTGGGGCCGCACGCGCCGCACTGGCCGCGTGCCGACCTCGAGGCGCTGGGCTTCGACGAGCATGTCCTGCAGTGGCAGGTGCAGCGGTTATCGAGCGGCGAGCGGCAGCGTCTGGCGCTCGCGCGCGCCCTCGCCCACGCACCGTCGGCGCTGCTGCTCGACGAACCCACGGCCAATCTCGATCAGACAAACACCCTTAGTGTTGAGGCGCTGGTTGAGGCCTGGCGCAAGCGCACGGCGGGCTGCGCCCTCTGGGTCAGCCATGACCCCGCTCAGCGGTCGCGCGTAGCGGCAACCCAATACCGCATCGAGGCAGGCGAACTGCAGCGGGCAGATGACCTCTGATACCTTGATCGCCCTGAGCACATTCGACCTCGCGGTCGCTGCCAGCCTGGTCCTACTCCTGGCCGCGCTCTCCTGGCAGCTGCATCTGGGCATCGGCCAACGCATGCTGATCGCCGCAATGCGCAGCACAGTGCAACTGCTGCTGCTCGGCCTGGTCCTCAAGGCCCTGTTCACTACCGCCAACCCCTGGCTGATCGGGCTATTGGCCGCGACGATGCTGGCCGTGGCCGGCTATGAAATCATGGCCAGACAGCGACACCGTCTGCGTGGATTCTGGGGATATGGGACCGGCACGCTGTCGATGTTTCTATCCTCATTTTCGATCACGACGCTCGCCCTGATGGTCCTGCTGAAGCCGGCGCCCTGGTACGACCCGCAGTACTCGATCCCGCTGCTCGGCATGTTGCTCGGCAATACCATGACCGGAATCGCGGTCGCACTCGATAATCTGACCCGGCAGACGCTCGACAAGGCGGGCCAGATCGAGGCCCGCCTGGCGCTCGGCCAGGACGCCGGCCAGGCGATCGCTGATATCCAACGTGAGGCGCTACGCTCCGGGTTGATCCCGATCGTGAATGCGATGACGACGGCAGGTATCGTCAGCCTCCCCGGCATGATGACGGGACAGATCCTGGCCGGCAGCCCGCCCATGGAGGCGGCGAAGTATCAGCTGCTGATCCTGTTTCTTATCGCGGCCGGGACCGGCCTGGGCAGCATGGCCGCGGTGTTGTTGGGATCAAAACGCCTGTTCGACGTGCGCTCGCGCCTGCGCCGAGACCGACTCAGTGGATGACCGAGTCAAGGGCTCAAGATACCCGTCAACTACGCCCAGCGTGTATGCTCTGTCTCTGTCCGCTGACGAGGCGACACGCATTATGATCACTGCCCTGCTGCCGTTTTTGGTGGTCCTGGCGCTCGCCTGGATCTGGCTGAGTGCCGCTCGTGCGCGCGAATTTGCGACCATACTCGCACGCAGACATTGTGAAAAACGCGGGCTGCAGTTTCTGGACGATACGGTCGCACCGGTGCGATTCGGTTTGCGCTGGACCGCAGACGGGTTGCGCCTGCGCCGCATGTTTCGCTTCGAGTTCAGCCTCGAAGGCGTCGGGCGCCGGATCGGCTATGTACTGATGCTGGGCACCCGGCTGGAGGCGATCGACGACGGCCTGATGAAAGAGAGCGGCAGGCCGCCGGTCGAGGTCGCTCGGGTAGAGACACAAACGACTGAACCGGTTGCCGACAAGGAGCGCAAAGTCATCCCGTTCCGACGCAAGGATCGCTGAGGCCGCTACTTCACCACCTTAAGCGACGGCCGACCATTGGGTGACGGCGCCGGCGGGTCGGGTTGCGGCGGGTCCGGTTCCTGCCGGCCTTCCTCGGGGAACAGCATCCCCTTTCCGTTTTCCCGCGCATAGACCCCGAGCACCGCATCCGGCGGCAGCGAGATGGAAAACGCGGTTCCGCCAAAACGCGCCTCGAACGCAATCAGCCCGTTGCCGAGCGTCAGATCGCGAACCGCGCTCGGGCTGACATTGAGCACAATCCGGCCGTCTTCGACATAGTGCTCTGGAACATGCACGGATTCACGATTGGCGTCGACCAGCAAATAGGGGGTCAGATCGTTGTCGACCAGCCATTCGTACAGCGCTCGAATAAGATAGGGTCGATTGGATGTCATAGAGCCCATGCTGTTCGCTAGGGAATAGACAGCTAGCGGCGCATCTCGCGCTCTTGTTCGGTCAGACTGGCGACGAAACCGTTGCGCGTAAACAAGCCACCCGCATAAGTGTTGACCTGCTTGGCCGCCTGGCCGGCAAGCTCAACCCCAAGCATCGGGAGACGCCACAGCAAGGGTGCGATACTCGCATCGACCAAACTGAACTCATCGCTCATGAAAAAGGGACGATGCGCCAGCACCGGCGCTGCCGCGGTTAGGCCCTCGCGCAGTTCTTTACGCGCCTTGGTCGCAGGCTTGCCACCTGCCAAGATCTGGTCAACCAGACCGTACCAATCGTTCTCCACACGAAACATGTACAGGCGGGCGCTCGCACGCGAGACCGGGTCTACCGGTAGCAGCGGTGGGTGCGGGAAACGTTCGTCGAGGTACTCGCAGATGATGCGCGAGTCGTAGAGCGCAAGGTCGCGATCCACCAGCGTCGGGACAGTGCCATAGGGATTCAGATCCATCACGTCATCGGGCGTGTTCAAGGGGTCCACGTCGATGATGTCGCAGGTGACGTTCTTCTCTGCCAGCACCATGCGCACGCGATGACTGTGCAGACTTCGTGGATCAGAGAACAGAGTCATCACGGAGCGGCGGGTGGCGACGACGGTCATCAATATTTACTCCCGGTTGTTGCCGTCCGACGCCAGAGCGCGGGTACGGAACATAAAAAGGCGCATAGTATACCAGACTATGCGCCCTTCACTTCGCACCGGAAATTGGGAATCGTTAATGGACGTCCTTCCACCATTCCTTCTTCATCAGGTAGGCCAAGACAGTAAACACGATCAGGAACAGCAGGACCCAGATCCCGATACGCTGGCGCTCAAGCTTCATCGGCTCCGAGATATAGGTGAGGAAGGTGGCCAGATCGCGCGCCACCTGATCGTACTCGAGTGGGCTCATGCTGCCAGGCTGGACCAACTCGAGTCGGTCTACGACACGTTCCAGGCGATAG
>JASFJQ010000135.1:0-6191 GCA_050121305.1 Chromatiaceae bacterium | reverse complement strand
GGCATTGGCCTTCTTTGCCGTGCTCTTGCGCCGCGTCCGTCGGGGCTTCTCACTGTCGCGCACCAGATCGTCGTAATAGATGAACTCGTCGCAGCTGGCCATCAGCAGATCCGACGTGGATTGCTTCACGCCGACACCGATGACCAGCTTGTTGTTTTCGCGCAGCTTGCTGACCAGGGGCGAGAAGTCGGAGTCGCCGCTTATGATGACAAAGGTGTCGACATGCGACTTGGTGTAGCAGAGATCGAGGGCGTCGACGACCATGCGGATATCGGCCGAGTTCTTGCCCGACTGGCGCAGATGCGGGATCTCGATCAGCTCGAAGGCCGCCTCATGCATCGCGGCCTTGAACTTCTTGTAACGCTCCCAGTCGCAATAGGCCTTTTTGACGACGATATTGCCCTTGAGCAGGATGCGCTCCAGGACCTTCTTGATATCGAATGCGGCGTATCTCGCGTCTTCGACACCAAGCGCCACGTTCTCGAAATCGCAGAACACCGCCATGTTTTGGGTCGTGGGTTTGTCCGTCATTGTCTTCTCATTGTTGCTGTTGGGGACATGATCTCGAAGGTTTCGCCGTCTTCCGATCAGCGGGCCAGCCCGCATACTGCACAAATCCGGGCATAGCCGGGTATGCGCATTGTTCTCAGCGTCGGTGTTGGGGCCAGAGCATTCTGCGTCGTTCGCAGTTCGTCCTTGTTGGGCCTGGCGCTGCGATGCATCGCTTGAGGATCAGGGGCTCCCCAGGAAATCTTCGGCCAGGGCATCTTCGCCGTGCCGGTCGATAAGGTTCTTGAGCTCCGCGATCACTGTCTGCGACTCGTCGTCATCGATCTCGCCCTGGCCGATCAGGCTGGCCAGGAGACCGCGTTCGGCGGCCTCGAAGAGACCACCGAGGCTGGATATGCCCTCTTCATCCAGGCCGGCCTCGATCAGGCGCTGCAGCGGCTCGCTGGCCCAGGGTCTGAGGAATCGGACCGCCAGCGCATCTGCACCATACTCTTCGATCAGGGCATCGATCTCAATACCGACGGCCTGCCAGTCATCGGAAGAGAAGCGGTTCAGTGGGATGGTGACGGTCTTTTCCCCGGCGAACACGGCCTCGCGCACACTGGCGAGCGTTGCCGGCTGTGTCAGCGCATCATCATCCAATACACCAGCGATTACTGCAGACAGTTCGTCGGAGGTATTCTCGAACACGTCTTCCGGGATGAACATGGCGCCTCCACTTCGTAGATACAATCGGGATACCTTGCCCGAGAGTCGCAATCATGCGGCCCTTTGCAGGCGTGCGTCTCCGCACCCGCGAAAATTATAGCGTGATGCGTCCGATTCAGAGATGTGCGTGCGCGGTCCAGGAGTTTAGGTCGACCGCGCGCCGCGGCCTATCGGCACGCCGGTCGTACGAATCGGTCCGTAGGCTTTCCCGCCGGTCGCGTCCCGATCGACGCTCGATCGACGAACGACGCTCGAGCAGACCGATATAGCCACATTCGCAGACACGCGCATCACAGCCCTGCACCGGCAGGTGAGGCGCAGATTCGAACGAGAACTCGCGGCCGGCCAGCTGCGACGAGGCCGCGCAGTGGGCACCGATGTGCACTCCGCGGTATTTTCCGGCCTTCTGTAGCCTGTCGAGCTGGGCCTGTGGCGACGGGCGGAGAGGCTGCGCAGGGCGGCGTGGCGTAATGCGCCGATGCCGCCGGGCGCCTGCAAGGAACAACAGGCCCATCGCCAACAACAGCAACCCTAACGCCAACAGCACATAGGTCATGGAGCCTCCGGCAGTCGTTGCGCCAAACTCGAACAAGAACGAGACTCTGAACTAGAGTGTTGGACTCGGCGCAAGCACAGCTAGACGGGCACCCGTCCGACGTTGGCGTTGGGAACAACAGGAATTATGGCGCAATACGGGCGCTTGGCCACACCTAAGTGGCGCACAATCCGCGACATCATTATGGCGTTTTTTTAGACGCCGCCGCTGTGCACAATCTCGTAGTAGAGTTTTTCGAGTTCCGCCTTGTGTTGTGTCTCTTCGTCCGCGAGGAATCGGAACAGGTCGTGGATCGGCCCGGGTTGGGTGGTCTCGGCGAGCTCGCGGTACTGCTCCATAGCCGCATGCTCGCGCCCCAACGCGTACTGTAGGACTGCCTGGTCGTCCGGGCTGTCGCCGAGGTCCGGCAGGTGGATACCGTCGGAGAATTTGTGGTCGGCCGCGGGCCTGGCGATACGCGTCGCGATCTGATCGCCGAGATCGTCGCGTCGCATCAGCTCGGTGAACAGGTCGTAATGACGTTGTTCCTCTTCGGCGAGCTCGTCGACCAGCCAGCGGATCCGTTTGCTGACCTTTGGCGCGAGGTCGCGATAGAAGTCGCGCGCCGTCTGTTCGAAGGTGGTGGCGGTCTCCAGGATCTCCGCCAGCGTGGTGCTGTTGCGCAGCCGATCACGACCGCTGACATGTCCTTCTGCGTGCTGACTCATTCGCCGTCTCCCTGTCTGACAACCTTGGTCAGATATCTGTCGATACTGCGCGCGGTGCGGTGTCCATCGGCTACTGCATGCACGACATCCGGACCGTGGACCATATCGCCGCCGGCCCACAGCCAGGACTCGGAGGTGTGACCGTCGGCGTCCACCTGCAGCCGTCCCCGGTTCCATGCCAGCGCCTCGGTGAGTTCCTCCCCGAGCAGATCGGTGTCGGTCATCTGACCGATCGCCTCGATGATCGCCTCGCCCTGATGTACCTGACGGTCGGACTCGTCGTACTTGGGTGCGAAACGCTGCTGGTCGTCGAAGATGGAGACTACCTTCAAAGTGCTCAGGCCGACGAGTCTGCCGTCCTCGACAATACAGGACTGTGGACCCCGACTATCCAGGATGGTGATGCCTTCCTCGCCCGATTCCGTGACCTCTTCCGTATCGGCGAGGAAGTGGTCGAAGTCCTCCAGCGCCGTGACGGTGATCCGCACCTCGCCATGGACCTGTTTCTGCAGCCGGGCGAGGCTGCGTGCGGTGTCCATCGCGACATTGCCGCCGCCGATGACCACTGCGCTGCGCGGCACCTCGAAGGCCTGGCCGTCGGTGAACCAGCGCAGGACATCCACCGCCTTGTACACGCGCGGATGATCGGCGCCCGGGATTCGGGTCGAACGCCCGAGCTGCAACCCGAGGGCGAGCATTACCGCGTCGTAGTCTTCGCGCAGCGCCGCCATGCTGATATCGCGACCGATCCAGGTGTTGCAGCGGATCTCCACGCCCATCGCCTCGATCACTGCGATATCGGCATCCAGGCGTTCGTACGGCAGCCGGTACTCGGGGATCCCCCAGCGTGGCATACCGCCGGGCCGATCCAGGCCTTCGAACACCGTGACCTCATGTCCCATCCTCGCCAGATCGAAGGCCGCGGTCAGGCCGGCTGGCCCCGACCCGACGATCGCAATCTTGCGCCCTGTCGCTGTGGTGGTGGGCCTGCCGACGATGTCGCGGATCTGTTCGGGCGTGAAGGCATCCATCGCGTAGCGCTTGAGCCAACGGATGGCAATCGGCTCGCCGCGTTTGCCGATCGAGCAGGCGGTCTCGCAGCGGTGGGTGCACACGCGGCCGCAGGTGTGGGCGAACGGGTTGGTGTTGTAGATCTGGCGCACTGCCTCTTCGAGGTCGTCCTGCCAGATCGCGCGGATATATTCGGGCGCATCCATCTGTGTCGGGCATGCCGTATGACACATCCCACATTGCACACAGCGCGAGGCCTCGAGGATAGCCTGCTGCTTGTCGTAGCCGTGGACGATCTCGTCGAAGTTCGTGATTCGCTCGGCGGGCTCCAGCATGCCCATCGGCTGGCGATCCGGGTCGACCAGATCGTTTTCGGGCGTCTTGCTCCAGCCCTCGCCGAAGTGCGTCTTGTGGAGCCCATTCGGATCGGGCAGCACGAAATAACTGGACAGCTTCTCGTCGGTGCAGGTGTGTACATACTCGCGCGACAGGCGGATGGAGCCGGTCGGGCACAGGTCGACGCACAGCGCACACCAACAGCAGCGCCCGTAGTCGATTGCCGGGCGCAGGTTACGGACGCCGTTCAGCGGATCCTCCGGCAGCGCGGGAATCTTGACCATGCTGATCGCCGCGTTGTCGCACACCTTCTGGCAGGTCGAACAGCCGATGCATTTCTCCCAGTCGTTGAGATGAAATCCACGGTAACGCAGCGCCGCCAGGCGTGGCTCGAGGGGCTCGGTAACCGCCGGCCGGGTGAAAAACGACAGGGCCTTGAGCGGATTCAACAGGCTCCCGGTATTCTCGTAATCGATCTTGCTCAATGTTCGGACTCCGAGACAGATTCGGTGCATCCTTCGACCGTATCGGACGCTAAGAGTTGACACCCGATGTCGTTCATCGGTCGACCTCCGGTGGGCAGGCATCGAGCGAGAACATGGTCTGCGCGACGTCCTCTATCCGACAGCCAGTCACCAGGTGTTCGAGCACCTGTACCGCATGCATCGACGAAGGCCCCCGCACGTTGACGCGGTAGGGCTTTTCGCCGCCGTCCGAGACCACATACCAACCCAGTTCGCCTTTCGAAGACTCGATGCGGACATAGGTCTCACCGGCCGGTACGCGCCACGCCAAGGGATTGGGGATAGGCGCGCGGATCGGTCCGGCCACGCCCGGCAGGCGCTCGACGATCTGCCGCAGGATGTGCGTGCTCTGCTGTAGTTCCGCACGCCGCACCAGCGTGCGTGCCCAGGCGTCGCCGGCGTGTTCGATGGGGACATCGAATGCGAGCTGGTCATAGACCAGGTAGGGGTCGTCGCGTCGCACGTCGAACGCCAGACCCGTGGCGCGCAGATTCGGTCCGGTAACGCCCCATTCCAGCGCCTCGGTCCGGCTGATTACGCCGACGTCCTTGGCGCGGTTCACGAACACCTGATTCGTGAACAGCAGATTGTCGTAATCGGGGAGTCGTGAGTCGAGGTAATCCAGGGTGTTGGTCAGGCGATCGAGGAAACCCTCCGGGATATCGCGCCGCACACCGCCCGGTATGTTGTAGATGCTGTAGACACGTCCGCCGGTCAGCTCTTCGAAGAGATCCAACAACAGATCGCGATCGGCGACGCCCCAGAACATCGGGCTGTACATCCCGGTGGTGGCCGCATGGCCGCCGAAGGTAAACAGGTGGGCGGCGAGCCGGGACAATTCCAGCTGCAAGACCCGGAGCCACTGGGCGCGCTCGGGCACCTCGAGGCCGCACAGCTGTTCGACCGCCATCGAATAGGCGACCTCCATAGGTGCTGGATCGGGTACACAGATGCGCGGGACCAGCGCGATATTCTGGATCCACAGCCGCTGCTCCATGAGCTTTTCGAAACCGCGGTGCAGATAGCCGCCGTCGGCGCGAGCGGCCACTACGAGGTCGCCGTGGACCTTTACCTTGAGCGCGTAATTGCCCTCGATGCCGGGATGGTTGGGACCGAAATTGATCTCGAACTCATTGCTTGGCGGATGCTTCTTGGCTTCGTAGTTTTCGGCGCGCATCGCAGGCCCTCAGTCGCCCAGCCATCGCGGCGCGCTTTGATACGCTGCCTTGTCGGACCCTGGATGTTCAGCGCTCATCGGCGTCTCTCCGGCTGAAGCGTTGCTCATCCGGCGGGATCACCACGCCACCGCCCTGCTGCTCCAGCTCCAACAGCCAATCCGGCCGGTAGTCCTGCCAGTCGAAGTGGTCGTTGACCCAGGCCTCGCTGTCGAACTCCTTGCGCATCGGCGGCGGGCCGTCCCACTCGGTCAAGATAAACTTCTCCATGTCCGGCGAACCCTCGAAATACACGCCATACATCTCATGGATATCGCGCTCGAAGAAGCCGGCTGGGTGAAAGATATCGTAGACCGACACATACACACCGGGTTCACGGGCAATCCGCGTATGCGCCGAGACCAGGAGATGAAGCTCGTAGGACCAGAGGTGGTAGACCAGCTCGAACTCGTTGTCATCGGGCCAGTCCACGCAGCTGATCGCCGAGAGATGGATAAAACCGGCGCGACCTTTGAGCAGTTCCAGTAATGCGGGCAGCGCGTCGGCGGCGACATCCAGACGCGTCCGCCGGTTGCCGCGCTCGGTGACCCTCACCTCCTTGACCTCGCCGAGGATGATGCTCAGGCGTTCGACCGGGAGATGGGCATCGGTCATGGTTTCACCT
>JASFJQ010000134.1:0-6195 GCA_050121305.1 Chromatiaceae bacterium | reverse complement strand
TCTCCGCCAGAGTTGACCGCTTCTTGATATCTTTACCGTTTAGACGACAGGTCAGGCTCGACTTATCCCTGCGGACACCGAGGCGCGAAAGACTAGCGCCGTTTTCACCGGAGAACTGCACGACCACTGAGGCTGCCTCGGCCCCTCTTCGAATCAACGGGCCGGCATCGCTATGCCGAAATGTCCGACCACGCCCCGCAAGGTAGATCGCTTCCAGGATGGAGGTCTTTCCAGCGCCATTCGGGCCTTGGATGAAGTTTAATCCAGGCCCTGGCGATAGATCGAGCTGCTCGACAATGCGCAGGTTCGCGATCTCGAGGGAGGTTATCTGCACGCGACGTGCGATCTAGCGCAAGAAAGGGGCCGTTCGGCCCCTTGTGTTATTCCGGAACGGCGGCCTTTTCACAAACGCATCGGCATCACGACATAGCGGCATTCACTCGCATCCTTTTGTGTCAACAAGCTACTGGAATTCGAATCGATCACTGCCATCTCAACCTGATCCCCATCGAGGACCCCCAACACATCCAGCAGATAACCGACGTTGAAGCCAATCGTCATCTCCGCACCTCGGTAATCGACCTCAAGCTCTTCCTCGGCCTCATCCTGCTCGGGATTGTGCGCCTGCAGATGCAACATCCCCTGACTGAGACGAAAGCGTATCCCGCGATACTTCTCGTTGGACAGTATTGCCGTCCTTGCCAGCGCCTGCCGCAGGGTATCCCGGTCGGCCAACATTAGCGAGGTATCACCACTGGGCATTACACGCTCATAGTCGGGGAATCTGCCGTCGATCAACTTTGTTGTAAAGCTTATCGGTCCTTGATGAAGCCGGAGATGACTGCCGCTGATCTCCAGTTGGGCCTCTGCGTCAGGATCGTCTAGCAGCCGCCCAAGTTCGATCACCGCCTTACGGGGTAGGATGACCTGCAGATCCATCCCGATTGCTTCAGTGAAGGGCGCATCGCAGAGTGCCAGCCGATGCCCATCGGTCGCGACTGCCCTCACCCTGCCAGGCCGGATCTCAAGAAGCAGACCGTTCAGGTAGTAGCGCACATCCTGCTGCGCCATCGCAAACTGAGTCCGCTCTATCAGCCGCTTTATTGCCCCTGCCGGGAGGCTAAAGGTCTCACTGGCTTGGGTTGGTTCGATACTTGGGTAGTCCTGCGCGGGCAATGTGCCCAGCGTGTATCGCCCTCGACCGGACCGCAGCACCGCCTTGTCTCCTTCTACCTCGAGACTCAGAGCTGCGGACTCTGGCAGGGCCTTACAGATATCCATCAGTTTTCGAGCTGGCAACGTGAATTCAAATTCGCCGCTGCATTGCACCTTGGTACGTGTCTTTAATTCCACCTCGAGATCGGTGGCGGTAAGCGAGAGATCATTATCCTTCACTGAAATCAACACATTGGCCAAAATCGGCAGGGTCTGTCTGCGCTCTACCACGCCAACAACCTGTTGCAAAGGCTTCAGCAGGTCATCCCGGTTGGCGCTGATTTTCATTCTGTTTGTTCTCCGTCGCTCTATATAAATAAAGTACTTTATAAAGAAATTATTGTTGTTACTAGGTACGCGCCAGACTGGGGATTAAATTTAATTAATTATATTTTTCAATAACTTATAATATAAATTTGCCGCCTCAACCCTGGGCCCAACCACTTGGGGGCCTGTAGAGCCTTTGTGGATAAGGTCTCCTTATTTGCCGGATGCCATTTTATCCCGCTTCGCCTAAGCTTAATTGCTCAGGGTTCTCAACAGGTTGTTGTAATCCTCTTCGACCCGATGGTCGCTATCGCGCAGCTCGGCAATCTTCCGTGTTGCATACAGCACCGTGGTGTGATCTCGACCGCCGAAGGCCTCGCCGATCTCCGGGAGACTGTGGTTCGTCAACTCTTTGGCCAAAGTCATTGCTACCTGGCGAGGTCGGGCTATCGTTCGACTGCGTCGCGCAGACAACAGGTCCGATGTGCGGATCTTGTAATATTCGGCGACGGTGCGCTGTATATTTTCGACTGTAACCAGTTTGTCTTGCGCTGCGATCATGTCGCGCAAGGCCTCTTTGGCAAACTCGATGGTGATCGGTCGGCCGGTGAAATGGGCATTCGCCACAATGCGACGCAGTGCCCCCTCCAGTTCACGCACGTTCGACCGCACCCGCTTGCCGATAAAGAAGGCCACTTCGTTAGGCAGCTCTACATCGAACAGTTGTTGAGCCTTGCTATTCAGGATCGCCACGCGAGTCTCGAGGTCGGGCGGTTCTACAGCGACGGTCAGACCCCAGCCAAACCGTGACTTAAGGCGATCTTCTAGCCCGTCAACTTCCTTCGGGAAGCGGTCGCTGGTGAGGATGATCTGCTGCTGCGACTCAAACAGGGCATTGAAGGTGTGAAAGAATTCCTCCTGCGATCGCTCCTTCCCCGCAAAGAACTGCACATCATCGATCAACAGCGCGTTGACAGAGCGCATCCTGCGCTTGAAGTTGTCGATAGTACCGTGCTGTAGCGCCTTCACCATCTCAGCCACGAATCCCTCTGAATGCATGTACAACACCTGTGCGCCCGGGCTGTTGCGCAGGATGCGGTTACCTACAGCGTGCATCAGGTGTGTCTTACCAAGACCAACACCACCGTAGATAAAGAGCGGGTTGTAGACGCGACCGGGATTGTCGCCAATCTGCATACTCGCAGCGCGCGCAAGCTGATTGGACTTGCCCTCCACGAAGCTGCCGAAGGTGAAGTCGGGATTGGTTGTAGGCTTCATTGCCGCTGACGGAGCCTGGCCAGCTCGGTTCTCTGCGTTGTCGGTGTTCGTCTGGGCCGAGGATGCCCTTGCTATAGTCGCGGGGGTGCGCGGCGCACTGCCTATCTCGAGGCTGATCTTCAGCGCTTCATCCTGAGCCAGATCGATCACATAACCGCGCATTTGTTCGAGGTAGTGTTTTTTTACCCAATCTAGAACGAAGGCATTAGGCGCCATAAGCCGCAGGTGTTGATCTTCTTGGATGCAATGCAGGGGGCGAATCCAGGTGTTGAACTGCTGGCTGGGTATCTCGTTCCCAAGCCGATCGAGGCAATGCTGCCAGGGGTCAATATTCATTTTTTTCAGAAATCTGCGTTTTAGCCGTCACCGCGCGGAGGCCGGTATCGGCGTTATGAATTATTTCTTGTAATCCCAACTCCGATGGAGCCGATGGGATAACGTCGGTCCGCCAATGTAGCCGCTACCCGGTCTCATCATGTCTCCGGGCGGCCTGAAGAATCGGGCGAGCGTCCGCCACAGTGTAAACGCTGCCGGCCTAGTTATCCACAGCCTATTTGGTCCGGAGCACTTATTTAAAAAGGGCTTATATTGAAAGTAAATATTCACTAACTGACAAAGGTTTTCACGGTCTACCGGCAGCCGCGCGGCGCTCTGAAACTACTCGTCGGATCTCTCCAACAGGCCGTTGACTTGTCTGGATAATCCACCTATCCTCTCGCGTCCTCGTGATGAGCGCATCCTCGAAATTACTCGCGTCTACTTGACGCAGCGTCATCGACAAGAAACTGCTGAGTAGAGCCCGGAACAGAGTCATGAAACGCACCTTTCAGCCAAGTCGCCTAAAGCGCGCCCGTACCCACGGCTTCCGGGCCAGGATGTCTACCCGCGGTGGCCGCAAAGTCATTAACGCAAGACGCGCGAAAGGCCGTGTGCGCCTGACCCCCTGACGACCCACGGGATCAAAGGCTCAACAAAATCCGAGATAGCCGCTTCCCGACGACGGCACGTCTGACCGTTGCTGCGGAGTACGACCGCGTATTCGCGGAATCTGCCCGATCCGCCGACGCCTTTTTTACGGTGCTCGCGGCTCGGCGCCCCGACAGCGCACCCGCCCGCCTCGGTTTGGCAATCTCCAAGAAGCGGGTCCGAAGAGCCGTCGATCGAAACCGACTGAAGCGGCTGGCGCGTGATGTCTTCCGCCGTCATCGGGCTGCTCTTGCCGGCCTGGATGTCGTCGTGATGGCGCGTGCGACTGCGGTGGCCGAGGACAATCGTACGCTCTGCGACGCCTTACTTCGGCACTTTTTACGTCTCGCGAACACGGTGAACTCACCGATCGCTTGACAACCTGCACCGCCTTATCGGTGCCGCGGTGCGGACGCCAGGCATACGGGTTAAACTGCGCCCCTTTGTGCCGTCACCCTACGTTGGATTCGACCTTTAGGCAGATGGATAACGTCAGACTCCTGCTCTTCATGGCCTTGGCTTTCATCGGCATGCTGATCTATCAGGCATGGCAGCAAGACTACGGACCAGGTAATCAAATCGCCGCCCCCCAGCCGGTCCAGCCATCGACTGTCCATGGCGAAATGCCGGATGCGCCGCAGCGGGCAGATATCGACAGCGCGATGCCAGACCTGCCGGGCGAGGCCACGTCGAGCGCTGCCGCCACCGCACGCCTGATCGAAGTGCGCACGGATACCCTGGAGCTTGCCATTGATACGCGTGGCGGCACCATCGTCGATGCTCGCCTGGCCCAGTATCCCGTCGCGGTAAATCAACCGGACGTGAAATATCGTCTGCTCAGCCAACGTCCTTCTGATTACTTCATCGCGCAGTCGGGACTGCTGGGTGCGGACAAGGAACGCACACCAACTCACGAGGCGACCTTCAGCGCAGATGCCGAGCGCTATGAACTGGCCGAGGGCGAGGACGAGCTCATCGTCGATCTGCATTGGCAGTCCGAAGATGGCGTCAAGGTCATCAAGCGCTATACCTTTCGACGCGGTACCCATGCGGTACAGCTTGACCACTTGGTCGCCAATAACTCCGATTCACTCTGGATTGGGCGCGAGTATCGGCAGCTTCAGCGCGGGGAACCCGCCGACTCCGGGAATGCCTTCATGTACACCTATACCGGAGGTGCGATCTACAGCCAGGAGGACAAATATCAGAAGTACGACTTTGAAGACCTCGGCGCAGGGAAGCTCGATCGCGATGTTATCGACGGCTGGATAGCGATGATCCAGCATTATTTTCTCGGTGCGTTCATACCGCCACGCGGTGAACAGCAGCACTTCTACGGCAAGCGTCTCGCCAATGGTCGCGCAGTGATCGGGGCCTACACCCCGGCCAAGAGTATCGAACCCGGTAGCAGTGCTAATTTCACCGGTGTGCTGTTCCTCGGCCCAAAACTGCAGGCGGAACTCGAACAGCTCGCCCAGGGCCTGGATCTCACCGTCGACTATGGTTGGTTGGTTTTTATCGCCAAACCGATGTATTGGGTGCTGGATCAGATCTATGCATTGGTCCATAACTGGGGCTGGACCATCATCATCTTCACCATCCTGATCAAGCTGGCCTTCTTTAAGCTTTCGGAGACCAGCTACCGATCGATGGCCAATATGCGCAAGCTGACGCCGCGTATCCAGGCCCTGAAAGATCGCTACGGCGACGACAAGCAGCGTATGCAGCAGGCGATGATGGAGATGTACAAGACGGAGAAGATAAACCCCCTTGGTGGCTGCCTACCAATGCTGGTACAGATTCCGTTTTTTATTGCGTTGTATTGGGTTCTCCTGGAGAGCGTTGAGCTGCGCCAGGCACCCTGGATCCTATGGATCGATGATCTGTCGATCAAAGACCCTTACTTTGTGCTGCCGTTGATTATGGGTGTCTCCATGTTTGTGCAGCAGAAACTCAATCCACCACCACCGGACCCGATGCAGGCCAAGATCCTGATGTTCCTGCCGGTGGTGTTCACGGTGATGTTTGCCTTCTTCCCCTCGGGTCTGGTGCTCTACTGGGTGGTCAACAATCTATTGTCTATTGCGCAACAGTGGGTGATCACCAAACGCATCGAAGAAGGCGCAAAGGCCTGAGCCGGCGTGTTGGCCGACCCGGCTGCCGATACCATCGCTGCAATTGCGACACCCCCGGGCCGCGGCGGTGTCGGTATCGTGCGGATCTCCGGTGCCGGTGTAGGCGGGGTAGCCCAGGGTGTGCTGGGTCGGTTGCCCTTGCCCCGAGAAGCGCATTACGGTGCCTTTCTGGATTCGCAGCGGCAGCCGATCGACTGGGGGATCGCGCTGTATTTCCGGGCGCCCGCATCCTTCACCGGGGAAGATGTGCTCGAGTTGCAGGGCCATGGCGGGCCGGTAGTCCTCGATCTCTTGCTGCGCCGGGTGCTGGAACTAGGGGCGCGGCTTGCTGCGC